>JAYROD010000466.1:0-15836 GCA_041911835.1 Fimbriimonadaceae bacterium
ATTCCGTTCCACCATGCGAAGTGTCGATCCTGTTGACCGACGATGCTGAAATGCGGCGCCTTAACCATCAGTTTCGAGGAATCGACTCGACCACCGATGTTTTGTCGTTTCCTGCTGGGGACGTCCCGGGCGGAGGGCTTGGGGACATCGCAATTTCCGTCCCAGTTGCAAAAGCGCAAGCCGATCAAAGGCGCATACCGCTTTCCCACGAACTCGCTTTCCTCGCCGTCCATGGAGGGCTCCATCTGCTGGGTTTCGACGACACCACCGACAATGAACGGCGGGACATGCTGGAGCGAATGAATATCGTGGTGACCGCAAGCGGGCTGACTCCCGATCCTGATTGGAGTTCGCTGCCGCATGGATAGCCACAAGCGTTTGGGATTCCAGGAGCGTATGAGCTAGCGATGGCAGGGAAAGACCTGATCGCTCCCTTCCGTGTGGCCTTCAGTGGATTGGTCCATACGTTTCGCACGCAGCGCCATATGCGCATGCACCTTTACGTCACGCTCGTGACGGTTCTGGGTGCGATGCTCCTCAACCTCCGGATTCGCGAGATTCTGGTGCTGCTATTCATGATCAATTTTGTTTTGGTCGCCGAGATGTTCAACAGCGCCATCGAGGCGACGGTTGATCTCGTGTCCCCTGAATATCACCCTCTCGCTAAGTTTGCGAAGGACATCGCCGCAGGCGCCGTGCTGATCACGACGATCATGGCGATCGTCGTCGGATGCCTGATCGCGCTAGGAGACGACGCTTGGGAACGGATTCGAGTCAGCCTGACTTCGGAGAGCTTGGGAATACCGATCCCGGCCCGCCTGATCGTTGGCTCGGCTCTCGTTGTGCTGATCGTGGTGATCGGCAAGGGCCTCGGAAAGCGTGGGCAAGTGCTCAAGGGGGGCCTCGTCAGTGGTCACGCTGCGCTCGGCTTTTTCTTCGCGGGAGCCGTCTTCTTCCTAACGGATCAGCTGCTCGTCTCAGCCATCGCCATCCTTCTTGCCGTCATCATCGCTCAAAGTCGGTGGGAGGCGAAAATCCACAGCGTGCCCGAACTGGCGCTTGGAGCAACGGTAGGGATGGTGCTTGCATTCTTGTTGTTTGGACTTGTGCCTCGATGACATTATCTCTATGAAGAAGAAACCGAAAGAACGTGGCCGGCGAAGCGGGCAGCCGCTGAGCCGGATTCAATTGCTCCCCTACAGCTTGCTGGCGGTGGGAATGTTGGCTTTGCCGGCAAGCCAAATGATAGGGTTCGCCTCTTCGGCGACCTTCCTCCCGGACGTCAGCGACATGACCATCGGCGTGGTGTTGTCGATGGCGCTGGTCATTTTGATCAACGGTCTCTTCGTCGCGGCTGAAACGTCTACCGATCTGCTGCGGCCATCGCATATTCGGTTCGCGGAGCGGGAGGAAAAGGGCGCAAAAGTCCTCCAGGAGCTCTATGAGAACAAGAGCAAATATGTCGCCGCCTGCACGCTCGGCAGCCAGACCATGCGCGCGTGGATGATCATCCTCAGCTTCATTCCTGCACCCATATTGGCGCAACGGATGGCGGACCAATGGGGGTGGGAGTTTAGTTTCAAGACCGTGCTGCTTGCGGCGATCGCCCTCACGATTCCCGTTGCGGCCGTCAATTTGGTATTCGGAGAATTGGTGCCGAAGAGCTACGCCGTTGCGCATCCTCGGCGCGTCGCCACGAAGCTGTTCGGATTCATCAGAATCTTCACGCTGATCTTCGCCCTTCCCGCCTTGGTTGTCATGGGGGCTGCCAGCCTGGTTACGAACCGCTTTGGAGGGAAGGCAAGTTTCGCCCTTCCGAACCAAACGGAAGAGGAAATCAAGGACCTCGTCGAAACGGCGGAAGAAACGGGCGAGATCGAGAGCGATGAAAAGGAACTGCTCCATTCGGTATTCGAATTCAGCGATACCGTCGCGAGAGAAGTGATGACGCCAAGGGTCGATCTCGACGCCATGTCCGTCGACAGCGATCCGGGAGAGATGATCGATCTGATCCAGAGTTCGGGGCACTCTCGAATCCCGGTCTTCGAAAACAGCGACGACGAGATCGTCGGCATCATTCACGCCAAGGACCTGCTGCTCGCGAAAATCAAGAATGGACACGAGATCAATCTGAGGTCGCTCATGCGGCCGGCGATTTTCGTTCCAGAGAACAAGAATCTATACGAATTGCTCAAGGAAATGCGGGCGGGCCGCAGCCAAATGGCCGTCGTCCAGGACGAATTCGGCGGAACAGCCGGCATTGTGACGATCGAAGATATCGTGGAAGAGCTGGTTGGCGAGATTGTCGACGAGTACGACGTCGAGGAGCCCGATGTCATCGTTACCGGACCGGGTTACGTCGTCGACGGCAAAAAGAACTTGGGCGACCTTAACGGCGAGATCGGGACCGACTTTGAGAGCGACGAGTTCGACACGCTGGGCGGGTATGTCTTTGGGCTCTTTGGCCGTCAGCCGAAATGCAAAGAGTTCATCGATTCGGATGGATATCGATTTGAGGTCGAAGAAACCGACGGACGGCGAATCTCTCGCATCTACATCGAACGCCTGCCAGAAGAATCGATCGAAGTCACAGAGGAAGCTCCGGTATAGTCGATCCAAACCGGGTGTAATGGAGAGCGCATGCTCGCCGAATCGGAACCCGCAACTCCGGAAGCCCACCCGCGCAAGCCTGGTCGCCTCGACTACATCGAAGGGATGCGTGGTATAGCGGCGCTCTACGTCGCCCTTGGACACATCTTCACGATGATCGACCCAAAGGAGTTGCTCCACAGCGGGCTGTCAGGGCCTATTTGGCTATCTTGGCTTTCCAGGCCGATGTGGTACGGACATCTGGCTGTGGCCGCCTTCATCGTCATTTCGGGGTTCTGTCTGCAGCTATCACTTTTCAACAAAGGCGATGGTCGACTTTTGGACATCAAGCGATTCGCCAAGCGCCGGTGCTGGCGCATTTTGCCGCCGTATTACGCCTGTCTGGCCTTTTCGATCTTGATTGCGCTCACCGTTACGACGCGCCAGTTCAACCTTATTCATAGCGATCCGGTGAAACTGGCGGCGAATACGGGCGCGCTGCCCTACGGGCAGTATTTGCCCGTCACCACCCAGAACGTCTTGGCGCATGTCTTCATGATCCAGAACGTGGACCCTGCTTGGATGTACAAGATCAATGGAGTGCTGTGGAGCATTTCGATCGAGTTTCAGCTTTACTTTCTGTTCCCGCTTTTCGTCGCCATCATGTTTCGGAAAGGCCGTGCGGCGTTGCTCGCGCCGACCGTTGCGCTCGCGGCCGTCTTCATGGTTGTCTATCCGCCGGCCACCAAGCTGTACGTCTGGTACATGCCTCTGTTCGCACTGGGAATGGCCGCGGCGAACTTGGCATTCGGACCGAACAAAGAGTCTTTTGTTTCTCGCCACTCCCGCAATCCGGGAGCGGTCTTCGGGGTGGCAATCAGCTTTTTCGTTCTGACCTGTATAGCTTGCGCCTTGACCAAGACGCTGTGGATTTCCGACTGCCTCCTGGCAATCGCCGTGGTGAGCCTTCTCGTACTCGGAACGATTCAGATCGGCCACCCATTGGTCCGCTTCTTCTCGCTCAAGAGAGTCGTGTGGCTAGGGGCATTTTCCTACAGCCTATATTTGATGCACCACCCTATTCTCCAAACAGTCCAAGCATTTCGGCCCGGAATGATCGATAGTCTGCCCCGACAATTCGCCTACTTGCTTTTGATCGGCATGCCGATCGTGCTGATGATTTGCTTTGGATTCTATTGGGTGTTCGAGCGGCCGTTCGTCAGTGGAAAGTCAAAGCCCAAGCCGAATGACGAGCCCGTGCCCGGCTTCTAGAAAGTCAGCTCTGCCGAAGCCCGCATTGCGTCGAGCGACCGCATGTTCCCCAGCGTATCGTCCCACGTCATTTGGGGCGCCTGCCGGGCAGAAATATGCTCGGCGACAATATCGGCCTCGTTGCCATAGAGGTCCAGCTTGAGACCTTCTGAAACGACTCTTGGTTTTTTGCCGTTCCGATGAACGGTCAAGGCCTCGGAGCAAAACCATGGAGAAGGGACATGAATCCAGCCCTCGGAGCCGTAAACACGGACATCGTTCTGAAGTTGGGCATGCATGGCGGTGGTGAAACTGGCATGGAGGCCACTTGGGAACGCCAAGAATCCGGACCCGACGGCGTCGTAGCCTTCAGGCGCGAATCGCGCGTCGTAGTCGCATCGACTCGGCTCCTCATTTGCGATCATACGGCTCATCGAAATGCAGTAGCAGCCGACGTCCATAAGCGCTCCGCCTCCGACCTCTTTGATCCTCCGAAAGTTCTGCCAGTCGCGAGCCGTGGCGTATCCAAATTCCGCATTGATAGCGAGGACCTCGCCGATTTCCCCCTCTCGTGCGAGGGTCCGCAAGAGTTGGGTTTGCGGGTGGCAGCGGTACGTGAACGCCTCCATGAAGAACACGTCCGCCTCACGGATCGCTTGAAGGGCTTCCTCGGCATCGGTGGCGTCGAGTGTGAATGGCTTTTCGCAGAGAATGTGCTTTCTTGCGGCGGCGCAACGAACCGTCCATTCCTTGTGCAGGTGGTGGGGGAGCGAGATGTAGACCGCGTCGACGTTCGGCGCATCAATCGATTCGTCATAGCTCGCGAAGGCTTGGCCGCCATGTCTCGTTGAGAATGCCTGAGCCGATTCAAGGCTTCTCGAGCCGACCGCCACCAGCCTGCCCATCTTGGATTTCACGAGCCCTTCGGCAAAGCGATGGGCGATCTTGCCCGTTCCCAGAATGGCCCAATTGAGACGCTCCACCTATACGCCCGCCCCCGTTTCGATCAGCTTCGTCACCTTTCCTCCCTTGAATCCGAACAGCATCGCGCTCTGACCTTCATAGTAGTCGCTGCTCACGACGACCTCCATTCTGCCGTCACCATCGAGGTCGGCGATCCCACGAAGCAGATCCTCATAAAGCAGGCTGTCTTCTTTGGCGAACCGGTCGAACTGAAGCGGGATCGTCCGCACTTTCCCATTGACGAGCGCTCTGATCAGGACGACCGAATAGTCGCCTACCTTTCCATCGTGCATTCCTTCTTGACCCACATGCGGCCGTGAGGAAGCCTCGATGACAATCTCCTGTGTGCCGTTGCCATCGAGATCGACAGAGGCAATTCGGGTGATGCCTTGCTTGGGAGAGTTGATGCCTTGCGTCTTGAGCCATTGCGCCAGCGCAGCGCCATAAGTGGCGTTCGAATTGTCCAGCACTTTGACCGGACGCGGGACGGACGGCGTCCTTCCACTGACCAGAACACCGCCCGGCGCGGTCTCGTACGGCCCGATGTAGATTCCGTCGGTGGCATCCTCATGGTCAAACCCGCTAACCGTGACCGCCTTTCCGACCGTTCCGAGACCAACAGGTCGACAAGAAAGCTGCAATTTCCGCTTCGCGAGAACGGCATCGATCGGCTTCCACTTGGATGTGAATTGCCCGATCACCAAATGGTCGACGATCAGCAGATTGGGCGTGGCGAAATGGGCGCGTCCCATCAGAGTGCAAGCAAGTACAGCGGTCAGCATGGGGCCATTCTATCCGGTAGGCTGCCAGAACCGCCCAGGTACACTGAACCTATCACCCATCCCCCTGGAGGCGCGCGCAATGAACAGTTTTGGCTCGAAGGGCACTCTGGCCGTCGGAGGCAAAGAGTACACGATCTACCGGTTGGGCGCCCTGGAGTCCAGAGGCATCAACCTCCAACGGCTTCCTTATTCGCTTAGAATCCTCCTTGAAAACCTGTTGAGGACCGAGGACGGCGCGTCGGTGACGTCTGAGGACGTTTTGGCGCTGGCGAGCTGGGATCCCAAAGCTGAACCTTCGACAGAAATCGCGTTCACTCCCGCCCGCGTGCTGCTTCAGGATTTCACCGGTGTTCCTTGCGTCGTCGATCTGGCGGCCATGCGGGACGCCATGGCGAATCTGGGAGGCAATCCAAAACAGATCAACCCTCTCCAGCCTGTCGAGCTCGTCATCGACCACTCCGTCCAAGTCGATGCGTACGGCTCGCAGGCGGCGCTCCAAATCAACCTCGACCTCGAATTCGAGCGCAACAACGAGCGATACCAATTCCTGAAATGGGGCCAAGGGGCGTTTAACAACTTCAAGGTCGTTCCGCCGAACACTGGCATTTGCCACCAGGTCAACCTCGAGTACTTGGCTCGAGGGGTCATGGCAGAGGGAGGAGTCGCCTATCCGGACACTGTGGTCGGGACCGACAGTCACACGACGATGATTAATGGTCTAGGCGTGTTGGGCTGGGGCGTTGGGGGTATCGAAGCCGAGGCAGCGATGCTGGGCCAGCCAGTCAGCATGCTGATTCCGCAGGTCGTTGGGTTTAGGCTTACAGGACAACTACCGGAGGGCTCGACCGCGACCGACCTCGTTCTGACTGTCACCGAGATGCTTCGCAAGCATGGGGTCGTGGGCAAATTCGTTGAGTATTTCGGCCCCGGACTAAAGCACCTGCCACTCGCGGACCGGGCGACCATCGGCAACATGTCTCCGGAATATGGGGCGACCTGTGGGATCTTTCCGATCGATGAAGAGACCCTTCGGTATTTGCGCTTCACGGGTCGATCGGAGGAGCAGGTCGCGCTGGTCGAGGCCTACATGAAGGAGCAAGGGCTTTTCCATGACGAAGGATCAACCCAAGCAGAATACAGCAGCATTCTGGAACTCGATCTCGGTAGCGTTCGGCCGAGCGTTGCCGGACCGAAGCGACCGCAGGATCGGGTGCTGTTGGGCGATGCCCGGAAGTCGTTTAGGGAAGCTTTCTCCTCGGTACTCACTTCCTCGGGCGGAGCATCGGTCGCGCTCGGAGCCGGCGGCGAACAGCCGATGTCTGCCAAGAGCGGCGCGGCCGTAATGGACTGGGAGGGCCCGGATCACAACGGTGGCCTGCCGAACGGAACGCTCACCCACGGCTCGATCGTCATCGCCGCCATCACCAGTTGCACGAATACGAGTAACCCGTCAGTCATGATCGCAGCCGGGCTGGTGGCTCGCAAGGCGGTTGAAAAGGGCCTGCGACCCAAGCCTTGGGTCAAAACATCGCTGGCGCCAGGATCGAAAGTCGTCAAGGACTATCTCGAGGCCTCGGGCCTGCAACGCGACCTGGACGCAATTGGGTTCAATATCGTCGGTTTCGGCTGTACCACCTGCATCGGCAATTCTGGGCCGCTCCCCGAAGAGGTCTCGAAGGCAATCGCTGAAAAGGACCTCGTCGTGGCGTCGGTGCTCTCCGGAAATCGAAATTTCGAGGGGCGTGTTAACCAAGAGGTGAAGGCGAACTATCTCATGTCTCCGCCGTTGGTGGTCGCATACTCGCTGGCCGGATCGATGGAAGTCGACATTGCGACGGAATCATTGGGCAAAGACCGTAATGGCGATGACGTCTACCTTAAGGACATTTGGCCGAGCCAGAAAGAGGTCGCCGACACGATGGCTCATGCGCTCAAGCGGGAAATGTTCGTTGACTCGTACCGCGACGTCTTCAAGGGTGACGCCATGTGGAATGCGATCCGGGTCGATGGCTCCGAGCGGTTCGACTGGCAGCCCGACTCGACATACGTCAAGCGCGCCCCTTACTTCGATGGCATGACCTTGCAGACCCCGGCACGTGTTGCAGATCTCAATGGGCTCCGATGCTTGGCGTTGCTCGGCGACAGCGTGACGACCGACCACATCTCCCCTGCCGGTGGCATCAAGCTCAATTCGCCAGCCGGCAAATACCTTGTCGAGCATGGGGTTCAGCCACATCTGTTCAACAGCTATGGCGCTCGAAGAGGCAACCATGAAGTCATGGTGCGCGGCACGTTTGCCAATGTGCGATTGCGCAACCAGATGGCGCCAGGCACAGAAGGCGGCTTCACCACCTATCTGCCTACGGGTGAAGTGATGTCCATCTTTGACGCTTCCGAACGATATCAAAAGGATGGCGTCGGATTATACGTGGTCGCCGGAAAGGAATACGGCACCGGTTCGAGCAGAGACTGGGCGGCAAAAGGGCCAGCGTTGCTGGGAGTCAAAGCGGCGATAGCTGAGAGCTTCGAGCGAATCCATCGGTCGAACTTGATCGGCATGGGGATTCTGCCGCTGCAATTCGTCGATGGCCAAAGCGCCGCAAGCCTCGGTCTGACCGGCGAAGAAACGATCGACGTCGTCGGATTGAGCGATGCGATCGCTTCAGCGTTTTCTGGCGGAAAGGAACTCGAGGTCAAGGCCTCAAGACCGGACGGAACCGGCTTCTCATTCAAGGTCAAAGCCCGGATTGATACTCCGCAGGAGATCCACTATTACCGGAACGGTGGCATTCTGCAATACGTGCTTCGGCAGCTTCTGAAGGCCTAGCGTCATGGTGGAATTAATTGGGGCGCCGTATGACCTGTCCGGTGGCCACATTGGAAGTCGACTTGGGCCCTCCGCCTTGCGCCTAGCCGGAATCAAGGGCGCCCTCGAAGAGCTCGGCCTTCAAGTAGAAGATTCTGGGGATATTCCGATTTCGGATGATTCCACTCTGGGGTCGGGGATCAAGTATTTCGCCTCGGCGTTCCCGGCTTCTCGTGAACTGAAGCGGGCTACGCTGGAATCGCTTACCAATGGTCACACTCCGATCACGTTGGCGGGGGACCACAGCCTCGGCATCGGCTCGATCGCCGCGGCCATCGAACGATTTGGCAGCGATCTCGCGGTGCTGTGGATCGATGCCCATGCGGACATTAATACTCCCTGCGAGTCTCCGTCCGGGAACCTCCATGGCATGCCGCTTGCGGCGCTCATGGGGTTCGATTCCGGAGTCACGGGTCAAATAGATGCCGACTGGAGCGCCATCTTGAGCGAGCTCGTCCCGCCGCAGCGCCTCGCACCGAAGAGTCTGGGATTCCTCGGGCTTCGCTCAGTGGACCCTGGCGAGCAGAACAGGCTGAAATCGCTTCAGGATTCATTTGTCACCACGATGCAGGATGTAGACCGATACGGTATTGAGCGGGTGCTCCACGGAGCAGACCGTTGGCTCCGAGCAACGGACGCCAAAGCCCTTTGGATAAGTTTCGACGTCGACGTGCTCGATCCCGTACTTGCGCCGGGAACCGGCACGGCGGTCCGCGGCGGCCTGAGCTACCGGGAGTCCCACCTGTGTGGCGAACTCATTCGGGAGATGTTGGACAGGCCTGATTGCCCCTACCGACTCGTTGGGCTCGACCTGGTGGAGACCAATCCTCTTATCGATACGAATAACGAAACCGCGAAGGTCGTCGTGGAGTGGGTGGCGTCCCTCTTTGGGAAGACGATCTTGGGACCGGCGAGGTCGAGCACGCTATGAGCCTGGATCGAATCCGGCGTGTGCTGGTCGAAGAGTCGACGGCCATTTCCCAATTGGCTCAAAGGCTCGATTCACTCTATGGGACAGCCGTGGACTGGATGGCGTCATGCAAGGGTCGGGTTATCACGTGCGGCATTGGCAAGTCGGGCCACATTGCAAGAAAGACTGCGGGCACTCTGAGCAGCACGGGGACTCCGAGCCTGTTCTTGCATGCAGCTGAAGCGGTGCACGGCGACCTGGGGATGATCACTGCGGACGACATCGTCCTCATGTACACCTACAGCGGGGAGACGGATGAACTGGTCCGGCTCTTTCCCGCGATCAACTCGATTGGTGCGCGCACTATCCTCATCACAGGAAGAAAGGAAAGCAGCGCGGCCCGCGCAGCCGGTCTGGTTTTGGATGTCGCCGTCGATCAAGAAGCATGTCCCAATAACCTCGCGCCGACCACGAGCACCACGGTGATGCTGGCGTTGAGCGATGCGCTGGCCTTAGCTGTAATGGAGCGCAAAGGCTTCACCAGTGAGGATTTCGCCAAGTTCCATCCGAGCGGTGCGCTGGGGAGGAGACTGCTGCTCACCGTTCGAGACGTGATGCGGTCAGGAAGCGACTTGGCCGTCGTCAAGGAACGAGATCCAGTTCACCTCGTGATGCAGGCCATCACGAATGCGGGAGCAGGCGCCGCATGCGTTGTGGACGCCGAAGGCAGGTTGATAGGCTTCATCAGTGATGGAGATCTCAGGCGGCACTTCCTGGGAGACGACCCGTCGATCGAATCCCCGGCCTATCGGCTCATGACGGAGAACGTCGCCACGATCGGCCCGGAGCTGTTGGCGATCGAGGCTCTGGAGGCTTTTCAGGCCATGCCCAAAAAGATCGGCGAGATGCCGGTCGTCGAGAATGGCAAGGTCGTGGGCATCCTCATGCTCAAAGACCTTTTGAGAAGCGGAATCGTCTAGGACGCCGGTTCGAGATTCGTGCTGAGAGCCTGAACGGGTTCGGGGGCTGGGTGTTCGGAATCGCCCGGCATCGTCGCATTGCGAAATGGGCCGTCGATCAGTCCGAAAGCGGACGCTGCTACCATCCCGCCTCCCATCACGATAAACATCAGCACCACACCGATCTTGGCCGTAACGATGCCAGCAAGCATCATGCCGAGCGGCATGACGCCCATGGCAGCCATCGTAATGGCCGAGTTCACTCTGCCGCGGAACGAGTCCGGCACGACTAATTGGAAGTACGTGTTGATTGGGACTGACGCATACGGAATCGCTAAGCCCGCCACGAGGTTCCAGAGCACCATGTTCCAGAAGTAGGGCCCGATCGCCAACATCGCGATCGACGCACCCACGACGACGAGCCCAATGCAGAAAGCAAAGCCCGGTCGCCGGATACTGAGGCGCCCAACAATAATGCTGCCAATCACCATTCCAAGCGTGAAGGAGAATTCGAACCAAGCGAGCGTTGAGAACTTGCCGCCAAACCATAGATTGTTCGCTGCGATGTAGACGACCATGAAGGGCGCCACGAAGAGGTTCAGCAGCATGCTCAGGAGGAGGGTCACCTTGAGGACGTGGTTCTTCCAGATGAACGCGATCCCGGCGCGAGTGTCGTCGAGCACCTTTTGCTTCGGCTGCCCGGCCCGATCCGGACGAATAGACGGAAGGGTCGATATGCAGTACGCCGAATAGAGGAACGAAGCCGCGTTGACGACGATCGCTGTCAGGAAGAAGTAGTCCGGGTAGATCGCATAAATCGCGCCGAGAGCGGTCGCCGATAGAGCCAGCCCGATGAGGGGCATCATGCTCTGCGTTGCAGAGCTGAGCGAGTTCGCTTCGAGGAGCCGATCGGTGGGGACCAGATTCGGTATCGCGGCGCTCTTCGCTGGGAGAAAGAAGACATTGATGATGGCGAGTGAACTTGCCGCGACGAATATCGTCCAGATCGGCGGCGCGGGCGCAAGCCACACGACAACGCCAAGGCCGAGCAGCACCGTCGCGCTCAGCAAGTCCGAAGCCAACATGATTATCTTGCGGTCGATACGGTCGGCCAAAACGCCTGCGTAAGGACCTAACAGCAGATAGGGGAGCGCCTTCAGCGCGCCGATATAGCCAACCATCGCAGCCGAGCCGGTGAGCTTCCCGACCATGAACGCGAGAATCAAGAAATAAAGCGCATCGCCGAACTGAGACACCGCTTGTCCCAGCCATAGCCTTCGAAACGGAATTATTCTTAGAACGCTCGACTTCATGAGGTAAATCCCGGATTCCAACGAGGGGGATGAGTCAATTATGAAAGAGCCAAGAGCGCCTCTTTGGGACCTTGAAGGACTGCTCGCATCGGTGACAGGTTTCGAATTCTCGCGACGAAACACCTATCAGAAACTTCGCCGGGCTAGGGAATGAACGCAAAGGACGGCAGCGCGATCAAGCGGCGGCGAACGGAAACTTTGCGGCATGTTCAGCAATGATCGTTGAAAAACCTGAAGCGGACCCTGAGCTTTCCTTGCCCTTAGGCCAATACAAATACCGGGACATTAGCCCTGGAGAAACAACCTATGTATGAAGCCTATTGGGGGTTGAATGAGCCGCCCTTCAGTCTGACACCCGATCCTCGGTTCCTCTACATGAGCCGAGCGCACGAGGACGCGCTCATGATGCTGCATTACGGCATCACGCGCAACAAGGGCGCGGCAATGTTGAACGGCGCCATCGGTTTGGGAAAGACGACGGTTAGTCGAAAGCTCATGGAGCTTTTGGACCCGGTTCACCTCCGGATTGTATTGATCGTCAACCCGATTCTCACGCCGACTCAAATGCTGCAGGAAATTCTCGCGCAGCTCGAGGTGCACGAATCATCGAGAAATCGACAAGTCCTGGTCAAGACGCTTCACGACCATCTGATCGAGCTCTATGAGAAGGGTCGCCGTGTCGTCATCATGATCGACGAAGCGCACCTCATCAGGAGTGCGGCCTCGTTCGAGGAACTCAGGTTGCTTCTCAACTGCCAGATGAATGACCAGTTCTTGGTCAGCCTCGTCTTGTTGGGTCAGCCGGAGCTTCGAGAAAAGATCGCGAAGGTGCCCGCGCTCGAGCAGCGTATGGCGATTCGCCATACGCTCAAACAGCTCGACGTTCAAGAAACGGGCGAAATGATTCTCCATCGTATGAGGGTTGCGGGATACACAGGGGAAAAGAGCCCGTTTACTCCAGACGCGGTGTTCCAACTTCACAAAGCGACGGGGGGGACCCCCCGACTCGTGAGCCAACTGGCGGACAACGCCTTGCTCATGGGAATGGTGCAGAAGGCCAAGATGATCGACGCGTTCTTGATGCATAGCGTGATCGCCGAGCAGCTGGGCGTTGCACCGGATGAGGAATTCGGAGTGAAAGCAGCATGAACTTGGCAGACGCAATTCGACAAGCTGCGGCATCCGTCAAATCGGACGGCCAGCAGCCGCAGGCACAGCTCGATACTTCGGTCAAGAGCACAGCTTCGGCCCCACAAGCCAACTCAGAGGACGTCCACGATTTCGACACTCAGACGCCCGAACCGGTGGTCCCACTCAACCGAGAGCCGACCGTTATGGCGAGCGAAGTGGACGAGGCCCGAATGCCGGAGCCGCCCTCGATCATGGTCACGTCCGGAAACGTTGTTCGCCTCGAGCTCTTCCTGGGAGCCGAGCAACTGAACGCGATGCTCCGCGCGGTGATGCAGGGTCAGCACAGTGTCATGACGCTCCGGGAAGCGGCTTCCTATCTGAGACTTAACGCCCCGGCGCTCGAGCGCATGGCCACAGACGGCGAAATCCCCGCGTTCAGCATCGAAGGACGTTGGCGATTCCCAAAGGCGACGCTCGACGAATGGCTGGCGGTCAAGTCCTATCAAAACGACGAGGAGCAAGAGAATGTCGCTTAGCCTATTCCGCAAGAAGCTCTTGGTCGGACTCGATATGGGCCACCACACGATCAAGGCCGTACTGATGGAGCGCAGCTCGAATGGCTGGCGCCTCGCAAAGGTCGTCTCGACTCCGACCCCGCCGGATTCCATCCGGGATGGGGTCGTCGTGAATCAAGAAGACGTTGCCGAAGCGATCCGCCAACTCCTACGAAAGTCGCACATCAACGCGACCAGCGCCATCATCTCGGTGGCTGGCGCATCGGTTGTGGTCCGGACAGTCCGGATTCCAAAGATGCCCGAGACGACGCTCCGCAAATCGATCAAGTTCGAAGCAGGGCGCTATGTTCCGACTTCCGTCGAGGACAGCTTCATCGAGTTCGAAATTCTGGGGCCCGTCGACGACAACCAGATGGATGTGTTGATCGTAGCCGCGCCCAAAGACATCGTCGAGAGCAGGGTTGGAGCTTGTCAGGCCGCGGGTCTGGACGTCGATGTCGTCGACATCGAGCCGTTCGCCGCGTTCCGCGCTCTCGTTGAAGCCGATCCGCAATTCGATCTTCAGAACCTGACACTCGCAGTCATCGATATCGGTGCATATACGACGAATGTGAGCGTGGTGAGCAAAGGGGTCTTTGCGATGACGCGCTCGATCAACCAAGGTGGGGCCACTCTCACGAAGGAACTCGTCAGCTATTTCGATCTCAGTCCGGATGATGCCGAGTCGGGCAAATCCCAGTTGGATCTGCGCGACCTAATGGACGATAGCAAGCCGTTGGAAAACCCGCCTCTTCGGGTCATCCAGCCGCACGTCGACGAATTAGTCCGCGAGATTCGCCGCTCCCTGAACTACTACCAGTCTCAGCAGACCGAAGGTGGTCAGCCGAATCCGGTGAACTCGGTCCTGGTATGCGGTGGCGGCGCCAAGCTGCTCGGCATGCCGGAGTACATCGCCCACAAGCTGGAGATGATCGTCACGCCGGCGGGCGTTCTCGAGAACCCCCGGTTTGTCTACGCCGGAACCGATGAATTGGGCTCCGGAATGGAGCTTTCGGTGGCATCGGGACTGGCCATGCGCGCCTTTTCGAAAGCGGCTTAGACCCGGAGAAGAACTATGCCTTACATCAACCTAATTCAAGAGCAGCGATCCGGGATCCGACAGCAGGAAAAGAAGGCCCGAACGCTCTTCTTCCTGTTTGCTGGAGTGACGTGCGTCTCGGTTCTGGGATTTGGCTACCTCATGCTGGAGACCGAGCAATCGAACGGCGACTATCAGACGCTTCAACGGCAGTTCCAAAAGCTTCAGCCGGTGGTGAGCCAAATCGAGTCGAACGACAAGCAGCTCCAGACGCTGTCGCCCCGGCTCACAACGCTTCAGGGCGCACAGCTGGCTACGGATCGATGGTCGAGGATCCTCGATCACCTCTCGAGGAACGTTCCAACCGGAGTCTGGCTGACCAACCTCCGCTGCGTCACCACTGACCCGACAAATCCGATCCAGATGAGTGTGACCGGCATGAGCGCGACTCAAGACGCGGTCGGAGATCTCATCCTGCGGCTCCAGGGCTGCGCGGATCTGTCCAATGTGACTTTGAAGTACACGCAAGAAAAGACCGTCGACACCAAAAAGGGCCTCGAATTCGAAGTGACCGGAGACATCGTGGGCACGGAAGAAAAGAAGGCCAAGGACGAAAGCGACGGCAAGAAGGAGTCCTCATGAGCGCGACCCCCAAGGCACCCTTGTTCATGGCACTCGCTTGCCTTTCATTTGTGGTTGGAGGAGGCGCCGTCTACTGGCAATACTCCCAGCTCGAAGAATCGCAGGCCCAGGTTGAAAGCCTCGCCAAGAAGCTGAAAGATGCCAAGGCGATCGAAAACCAACTGAAGGACAGTGCCGGCAAGCTCCAGGAATCGAGCGAGAAGCTCAAGCACCTCGAGAAGGGAGTTCCCGAGGTGGCTTACGTGCCGACGCTGCTCACCGAGCTTGAGAATGTCGGCAAGCAGCACGGTATCGAAGTGCTTGGTGTCCGTCCCCTGCCGCCCAAGGCTGATCCAAAGGCCAAAGCGGGCGAACCAGGGGAACCCAAAGCGAAGAAGTCGTACGAGGAACTTGACATCGAGGTCAAAGGGCGAGGGAAGTTCGCTTCGGTCCTGCAATTCTTGGCGGCACTCCAGACCTTCCCGAAAATCGTGGCTGTGCGCACCGCGACCCTCACTCCCAAGCGAGAACTCAACGACAAGGGTATCGCCAGCCTAGACGTCACCGTCGAGTTGCGCGCGTATCTGTTCCCTCCTAGCAAGGACGATATCAAACTCGCAAATTCGGCTGCTCCGGCGGCGCCTAGCGCCCCCATGCCGGCAGTTCCAGCCCAGCCCAGTGGAGGTGCCAAGCAAAATGGCATTGGATAACGATAAGAAGAAACTGGTCATTATCGGCGTGCTCGGAGTGGTCATTTTGGGGGTCGGCGCCTTCCAGTTCATGGGCGGTTCCAGTAATCCCCCGAAGCCCGCGGCGACGAAGAGTGCTCCGAAGGCGGACGTGGCGAACGGCGCTCAG
>JAYROD010000467.1:0-7698 GCA_041911835.1 Fimbriimonadaceae bacterium
CAAGGAAGAAGAACTGCTCGCCGTTCGCGGGTGGTAGCTTGCCTCCTGTCGCGATTCGGAAGTTTGGCGACAACGACTCTTTCGAGGCGTTGACGGAGCTTCTCCATCGCGCTTATGCGGGACTCGCTCGGGCTGGCCTCAATTTCACCGCCACCGATCAAGACGTCGAAACGACGATGCGGCGGGTCAAAGAGGGCGAGTGTTGGGTCGCCGAATCCGAGGGCAAGCTTATTGGGACCATCATGCTGCTCTTCGGTGGCGACTCTCACGATCCGGCGCTCTATCTCGAAGAGGGTGTCGCGCATTTCGGGCAATTCGGGGTCGAACCGAAACTTCAGGGCCAGCGCATAGGCTCGCGGCTGCTTTCCCATGTCGAGGGGCTGGCTCGGTTGAAGGGAGCAAAACTCATGGCCCTAGACACGGCTGAGCCCGCCACCGAGTTGGTGGCGTACTATCGAAGGCGAGGCTACGAAACCGCGCAATATCACCAGTGGCGAGACAAAACATACCGATCTTTGGTTATGGCCAAGGATCTGCAGAACAGCATGGAAAGTCCCATCGATTCGAACCCTTGGGCATGGTCCGAAATTCCGGACGTAGAATAGAGCGTCGCAACGCCCTATCCATGCAGACCCTCGCACCCCACTCCTCCGTCAACCTTGCCGCCCCGATCGGAATGCTTCTGCGCCCGATCCATCCAGTCGAAATCGATTCGACTATTGAGCGGGCCGCGCGTCGCTTTCGCGAAGAAGGAGTTGGCGTCCTCCCGGTTTCGGATCACGGGGAATATGCCGGGTGCCTGCGCCAATCCGATCTGCTCATCGCAATTTCCGATGGCATCGATCTCTTCGAGCCTGTTTCGAAGATCATGGGTGCCGGCGGAATCGTCGTCCGCCCGTCGCAAACCGGGGCTGAAGCGCTGCGCCTGCTCTATGACAGCGGCGAGCCGGCGCTGATCGTCATCGACGCCACGGCCAGGGTCCTTGGACTGGTCACACCCGTTGAGCTCACACGCATCAGCGAGGGCGAATTGACACCCAGACCGATCGGTGGAATGGCCACTCCGTTTGGCGTTTATCTCACCAATGGGTCAATTTCGGGAGGAGCGCCAAAGTGGGCGCTGATCTTTACCGGGATGCTCCTCTTCGGCCTCTTCTTCGCAGCTAATGCTATCAGCGTCTCGATTAGTCCATTTCTGCAGCGGTGGGGCATCGTGGGGGGCACGGCCGACTTGGTGCTCTCGATTCTGACTTTTGGGCTATTCATGATCGGCCTCAGGTCGATTCCGCTTGCAGGCACCCATGCAGCCGAGCATATGACGGTTCACGCCATCGAACGCGAGGAGCCGCTGGTTCCTGAAGTCGTTGCCAGAATGCCCCGTGTCCATCCTCGATGCGGAACCAATATAGCGGCCGGCGCCACGTTGTTCCTGGGGATCATGGGTAGCGATCTTGTGCGAGATCAAGAACTGAGGCTGATGTTGGCAGCGTTCGTGACGCTCATTTTCTGGCAGCCCCTCGGCAGCTTGCTTCAGTACTACGTCACGACGAAGAAGCCAACCCGAAGTCAAATCGAATCTGGCATCCGGGCAGGCAAGGACCTGATCGAAAAGTATCGGGCAACCGGTTCGGGGACCCCTTCGATTCTGGGAAGGCTGTGGAACAGCGGGCTTCCCGAAGTCATTCTCGGTTCTCTGGCCATCCAAATCGTCATCATGGGGATCTACTTCGCGCTCGGCAAGCCGGGATGGCTCGGGGTATATTTATAGCCCGTGGGCCTAACCTACAACATCGCACTGGTCATCGGCTGCGTCGTCGCAGCGTTTTTTATCGCACTTGTTTACTTCACGGGCAAGGGAGACGCCATGTCGGGTGGCACCGGATCGGTCCGGACCACCTTCAAAGGCAAGGCCAGCATCGAAGACCAGATTTCCAAGCTCACCCTTTATTTCGGCATCGGCTTCATGGCGTTGATGCTGTTCCTCGATGTGTTCGCTTCCCGAGCGTCGTAGGCGCCGGAGGATTTCGCTGAATCGCTTCTACGAGCCACGGTGGCTGCGATCGAGATAGCTGAACCAAGAGGTTTTCGACTCATAGGACCGATCGCTGTGTCCTTGCCGGCCGAACTGTTCGATCAGATTCTTGTCCACCGGTGCTCAATCGACGGTAATCTCTCCTCCCTCGCGTGACGATCACCATCCTCCACACGAACGACCTCCATGGTTCGCTAAATCCTGCCAAGTCCGACTTCATCCGGACGCTTCGGGAGTCAGCCGATTTCCTGTTCGATTCAGGAGACTGCATCAAAGCCGGCAACTTGGCCATTCCCCTCAAGCAGGATCCTGCTTGGAGGCTGCTCGCCCAGGCCGGATGCGACGCCGGGACGTTGGGTAATCGCGAAAGCCATATCCTTGAATCGGCCTTTAAAGCGAAGCTTGCCGGCAGCACGTATCCAATCCTGTGCGCGAACCTGAAGCGAAGGGACGGAACGCTGCCTCTCGATGCACATCACATCTTCGAAGTGCGGGGGCTGAAGGTTGGCCTCTTTGGAGTCATGGTGCCCATGGTTACGACAAGAATGGCGACTCAGGTTGCGAGCGCCTATCTTTGGGACCCTGCGATCCCGACTGCAGTCGAGCAGATTTCGTTGCTCCGCTCAAAAGTGGACCTTCTGATTGCCTTGACACACATTGGGCTTGCTCAAGACCGGCTCCTAGCGGCACAATGCCCTGACCTCGACCTCATCTTTGGAGGCCACTCTCACTCGATACTCATGGAACCGGAGAAAATCGGGAACGTGGCGATTTGCCAGGGCGGATCGCATGCGCGGTTTGTCGGGCGCTACGTTTGGGAGAAGGGCCATGGGCTGACTGAGGCGGCGCTCATACCTCTCACCGGCTAATCGCCTGCCATACTCTGGCGGATGTTCGCAGTCGAATCCCTTGGGCGCCGCTTCGGCACGCGATGGATTTTTCGCGGACTGACCTTCGGTCTCGATCCTGGCGACGTTCTGGTCGTGCTCGGGCGCAACGGCTCTGGGAAGTCCACGCTGCTAAAAGTGCTCTCAGGGCTGATCAGCCCAACCGAAGGTTCCATTCTTCGTCCGCCCGGGGAAATGAGGCGGATTCAAGGCTACGCAGCCCTGGATCTCGCGGTATACCCCTCGCTGACGGCGAAGGAACATCTCGAACTCGCAGGCAAACTTCGGGGTGTCGATCCTCGACCTTACGACCTCCTCATCCAGGTTGGGCTTGAAGATGCCGCTGCTCAGCCGGTGGGCCAATTCAGCTCCGGAATGCGGGCACGCCTGAAGTTCGCGCTGGCTATCCAGGCTATGCCGCTGATCCTCATTCTCGATGAGCCAAGCGCCAGCCTCGATGAAGCCGGCAAGGAGCTTCTCAGCTCTATTGTCGCCGAACAGAAGGCGCGCGGCGCGACGATTCTGGCCACGAACGACCCCTATGATCATCGCTTTGCCACTCATGAGTTGGAGCTTTAACTTGGGATGCTGAGTGAAGTTTGGGCCGTATTCATGAAGGAGTGGCGAACAGAGGTTCGGTCCCGCCACGGCCTTTTCACCGCCGGCCTATTCAGTTTGCTGGGCGTCATCGCCATGGGCTTTGCCAGCTACGGACAAAAGCCCGCCCCCACGTTGGCCGCGGGAATGCTCTGTGTGACGCTGCTGTTCGCGGCGGTTATCGCACTGCCGCGGGCGTTCCTGCTCGAGGATGAGCAAGGCACTTTCGACCTTCTTCGACTCCTTTCCAATCCGATGTCTGCGTTCGTCGGCAAACTGCTGTACAACGCCCTGCAGATGGTGCTGACCGCGCTGATCCTCGGCATCCTGTTCACTCAGCTGACCGGCGTCGAGGTGCAGAATGCACCCCTGTTTATCCTCGCTCTATGTCTTGAGGCGGCGACGCTTGCGGGAGCGGTAAGCTTGTGTGGCGGCTTGGTGATGGGAGCATCCAACCGCTGGGTATTGATCGGAGCGTTAGCCATGCCGTTACTCTTGCCGCAGGTCGCGATGGGCGTTGGAGCCCTCCGTGTTTCCCTCGGCGAAGGTGGGATCGCCGGAGGTTGGCAAAGCGCCGTCGGGTTGTTCGGATTTGGAGTCGCACTCACGGGGGCTGGACCAATCCTAGTCGCCCAAGTTTGGCGTTCGGACCGATAGGAAGATGACGAATGGCTAGCCTGCAACCGTCGAGAATCGCGCTGGGGATCGCTGCGATCGCCGCGACTGGGTACAGCTTCTACATACCGCCAGCTAAGTCGTTCAAGGACCCGGATCTGGCCAGGATCATTTGCTTCCATCTTCCTTGCGCCTTCATCACGACAGGACTGCTGTTCCTCACTGCTTGGTTTGGATTCAGATACCTCAAGACGAGGAGCGAGATCTGGGATGTCCGGACTGCGGCAGCAACGGAGTTAG
Source organism: Fimbriimonadaceae bacterium (assembly GCA_041911835.1). GTDB lineage: Bacteria > Armatimonadota > Fimbriimonadia > Fimbriimonadales > Fimbriimonadaceae > JAYROD01. The sequence goes on from JAYROD010000467.1 coordinate 4,432, forward strand.
GCGCAATCTTTGGCACGCTCACGATGCTGACGGGGATCCTCTTCAGCAGGGTCCAATGGGGGCCTTGGTGGCAATGGGATCCGCGCCAAACGTCTTTCCTCTTTGTGCTGCTGCTGCTCGTGGCCGGCCTGGCGCTAAGAGCTGGATTGGCCGACGAAGCCAAGCGCGCTTCCGCCGGAGCAGCGTACGCGCTCGGCACCTTGATCCCAGCGATCTTCCTTATCTTCGTCTATCCTCGGCTTCCATATGTGCAGCAGGTCTCTTTCCACCCGTCTGCAACGATCCAGTCCGGAGGTTTCGACGGCAACTATTGGAGCGCGATTCTCCTCAACTTCATTGTCATCACCTGGGCGACGGTCGTCGTCTATCGAATGCGCATCCAAAGCGGGATGCAGCAATGGGAGTCTCACCATGCAGAATTGGATGCTCATCTTGGCGGTGCCGCCCCTACTGGTGTGGTTAAGCCTGTATCTGTACGGGATCAAAGCGAGTAAGCCTTCGGAGCCGAGGTCAAAATAATAGCCTTCCGGTATCCTCTTGATCCATGCGCGCCGCTTCCCTCGAATTCTTCAAAGAGATTGTCAACACGCCTTCCCCAAGCGGCTACGAAGAGCGAGCCGCGGAAGTCTATCGACAATACACCAAGCCCTTCGCCGACAAGATCGTCACCGACGTTCACGGTAACGTATGGTCGATCCTGAACCCCGAAGCCGAGATGAAAATCATGCTCGCTGGGCACATGGATGAGATCGGGTTCATCGTTCACTACATCGACGACAACGGCTTCCTGTATTTTAGTGGCATTGGTGGACACGACAGCGTTATCCCGGTCGGCCAGAGAGTGTGGGTTCACGGCAAAAAGCAGGTCCCCGGCATTATCGGACGCAAGGCGATCCACTTGCTTGAGGAAGACGAGCGGAAGAAAAAGCCGGAATTGAAAGACCTTTGGGTCGACATTGGGGCGTCCAGCCGCGAAGAGGTCGAGAAGCTCATCTCGCTCGGCGACGTCATCACATTCCAGTACGAATTCGAAATGCTGATGGGCGATCGGGCCACCGCGCGCGGATTCGATAACAAAATGGGCTCCTTCATCGTCGCCGAGGCTCTTCGATTGCTCAAGGAAAAAGGCGGCCTCGACAAGGGTGTGGGTGTTTATGCCGTCGCCACGGTTCAAGAAGAGATCGGACTGCGGGGCGCCCGGACGTCGGCGTTTGCGATTGCTCCCCAGAGTGGCTTGGCCGTCGATGTCAATCACGCGGTGGACTATCCGGGAGTCAGCAAGAGCAGGTACGGGCAACTCGACGTCGGAAAAGGACCATCCGTCATGCGCGGCGCCAATTCAAACCCCATCGTCTTCGAGATGATCTGTGACGCGGCGAAGAAGGACAAGATCCCTTATCAGGTCGACGTCGCTCCGGGTGGAACCGGGACCGATGGGAATGCCATGCAGATTAACCGAGGCGGGATGGCGGTCGGCATTCTCGGGGTTGCGCTGCGGTATATGCACACACCGTGCGAACTGTTGTCGTTGACCGATGTCGAGAACTGCGCCAAGCTCATGGCAGCGTACTGTCGGAAAGTCACGCCAAAGACCGATTTCACGCCGAGATTGAAGTAGGGGCTGAAACCGAAAATCGTAAGATGTATGGGGATAGCATCGGTCGCATCAATGTTTGACGAACGCAGCTCTCGAAAACTCCCGATCTTCAGCGATTATTTGACGAAGGCTCACCAAACGGTTCAAAAAGACGACAGCGGCTTTTGGGGATTCTTCGGATGTATCGTCGCGCCGGCAGTGCTAGTGTTGGCAGCGGTGTTCTTGAGCCAGCTTATCGCAGCTTGGTTGGCCGTGTTCCTGACGGTCTTCGTGGGCTCTCCATTGGTGTTTGGGGCCTTGCATCGCATCCAGAAGAAGCTGCAGGAGCCGAAGACGGCGGAGCAGCAGCGAAAGCTCCGGTTTCGCACGGCGCTCGAGAAGTACATGGGCCCGCTGTCGAGGAAAAAGCTGCACAGGGAGCTGGATCCAATGGCCGGGCAGCTTTTGGAGGCGGCTGCGTTTCACTACACCCGGATCGTGGTGGGCTTGAACGGGCCGTTCTGGACAAGTTCCGAACTGCCCCATCATTGGCTCGCCGTGCGCGCGCAAATCCTGGAGGCAGCGGACGACGCAATGGAAGACGCGACAATGCTCTGCGCCGACTGTATCGGGAAACCTCCGCGCTCGCGCAAGGACGACTTTCGGGACGCCGTGGAGGGCTTTGGAGATTTGGCTTGGGTCGACGCCCTGCAGCAGTTGGGTCAAGTCGTGAGCGCCAAGGAGGATCGATACGCCTACAAGAGTCCCCAGATGGGAGTCATTTTCGAACCGGTTCGCGAGATCGCCGAGAAGCTGAAGCTTTTGGCCGAAGAAGTGGAGCGGAGGAGCCTGGAAGTGTCGAGGGAGTCTGCCGCTCAGCAGTATCCAGCGTCGGATTCGATCGATGAGGTTCTGGGAGCGATGCGATCGCTCCACGAAGCGGAGGCGGAACTGGACCAGCAGCAGCGCCTAGGCGGGCCCGGTTAGGCTTTCGATGCTGCTCAACCTGACGGACGTCTCAAAACGGTTTGGAGCCAAGGAAGTGCTCCGAAACGTCCGGATGCGGTTGGAGGCCGGGGAAAAGGTCGCTTTGGTCGGACGGAACGGAACGGGGAAGACCACCTTGATCCGGATGATCACCGAGGGATTGGAGCCGGACGGCGGCACGGTCCGGGTCGCGAGCGGAGTCACGGTCGGCTACCTGCGGCAGGCGGGGGAGCCGGAGTCCGGGGAGACTGTTTTGGAGTGCGCGGAACGGGCGCGGGGGCACCTGGTGCAGGTGGAGTCTCGTCTCAAAGAACTGGAATCGAGGCTCGACCAGAACCCAAGCGACGAAGAGTTGGAAGAATATGCCCTGCTTCACGAGCACTTCATCGCCGAAGGGGGCTACAGCGTCGAGAACGACCTGCGGACGGTCCTCCAGCGGATGGGCTTCGACGAGAGCGAATTCGCCAAGCCGGTCTCGGCCCTGAGCGGCGGCCAACGGACACGCCTGATGCTTGGACGGCTCCTGCTGGAGGAGCCGGAACTGCTGATCCTCGATGAGCCCACCAACCATCTCGACCTGGAAGCCACCGAATGGCTTGAAAAGTGGCTGAAGGGCTATCGTGGGGCCGTCCTACTCGTTTCCCACGATCGCACTTTTCTCAACAACGTCGCGACGCGTGTAATCGAGATCAAGGACGGCTCCG
>JAYROD010000468.1:0-8532 GCA_041911835.1 Fimbriimonadaceae bacterium
AATCAAAACCAACTCAACCAAGGAACTTCCGCCGGTAGCCGGCTGACCAAAGCCGGCAGGCCGGAAAGTAAGAACGACCGGCTCGACAAGCACTTCAACCGTCGCGAAGATGGTCCCCGCAACGATGGGCCGTTTGAAAACTGTCGGCGACTCAATGGCGACGACGTCGGTTACCATCGCCGCGTCGATGAGCCCAGCAAGTCTTGCCAAGACATCTTTCGACTGCATCGTCGAGACGGAGGCGATATGGGTGTATCCGGAGACGATGGGGGCCAGTGCCGGCGCCAAACCATCCGCTGGTGGAAGTTCGCTCAGTTCAGCCCGCATCCATTTTCCTGCGCCGAGTTCTGCGCCGGCATCACCCCGAAGCGACAATATGTCGAAGGGCAGTCCTAACTTCTGCGCGAACGCTGCGCCCTGCACGGCTTCGCGTCCCTCGAAAGCGATCACCAGGAGCTTCGCCATTACGCCAGCACCCCCCGTTCTCTTAAGGCAGCGAGCAGCTCATCGACCGAGCCGACCTTGTGGCCTGGCGCGCGAGGCGGCGGCGACTCCAATTTGAGCGTGCGCGTCTTGGCGGGCTGGTTGATCTTTGCAGGAACGATGTCGAGCGGCTTGCTGCGTGCTTTGATGATGCCTGGCAGTGCAATATAGCGCGGTTCGTTGAGCCGAAGGTCTGCCGTGACAACGGCTGGCAAAGTGAGTTCGAGAACTTCCTCGCCGGAATCGGTCTCTCGAGTGACGCGAACCGTGTCGTGGCTCGCCCAGACGTGGGACGCAAACGTTGCCTGGGGCCAGCCGAGTTTTGCAGCCAGCATCTGTCCGGCTTGGTTGCAGTCGTCGTCGGTGGCCTGCTTGCCCATGAGAATGAGGTCCGGCCCCACTTCTTTCGCCACTTCCGAGAGCTCGGCGGCTATCCCAAGTGAATCCATCACCGAATTCGTCTCGACCAGGATGGCGCGGTCGGCGCCCATCGCCAGCGCCTTGCGAAGCTGTTCCTCGCATTCATTGGAGCCCACGGAAACCGCGATGATCTCGATCGTCGAGTCCTGCTCCTTGAGTCGCACGGCTTCCTCGACAGCAATTTCGTCGAAAGGATTCGCGTCGAACTTGACTCCGGCCGAGTCGATACCCGATCCATCGGGCAGAGGTTTGACTTTGGCGTAGGGATCGATGACGCGTTTGACTGGAACGAGAATCTTCATGGGGGTCCTAATTGCGCAGCGGCTTGCCATTGTCCAGCATATGCTTAATCCGAGCGTGGGTCAGGGCATGGGTCAAGAGGTGTTCGAATTCTTCTCGTTCCTTCGACAGGGCCTCTTCTCGGGTGGGGGTCCGAAAAACCGCTTTAATCTGCGTGCCGATCGTGAGGTCGTAATCAGTGAGATCTCCCTTGGTACGAGCGTCGTCGAGGGCCTGGTCTGCCATTCCGGCTAGGGGGCCAACGCTCTGGCTCCATTCCGGCCTGGGCTGGGGCTCCACGGTCTTGGCCGCGAGAATCGCCTCGTGGATCAGGCGATCTGGGTGGAAGCAGATGGGGTCGCTCGATCGCAGATAAAGCAGCTTCTTGGCCTCCGCCGCATTTGAGCTTGTGGCGCCCAAGGTTAGCTGGAGGATCATTTCTGCCATCTGTTTAGCGTCGCCTTGAGAGCGGAGCCGCATCATGGCGGTTCCCGAACCCCCCGGGAGCAAGCCGACCTTCGCTTCAGGAAGGCCGATCTGAGTCTCCGGATGGGCGACAACCAGAGCGCAGGCAGCCGCCAGCTCGAGTCCGGCACCGAGGCAATGTCCATAGATCGCGGCGACGATGCGTTTGCTCGAGATCAGGTCGGCCAACTCCTGGAGGTCCCTCAACCCGTCTTCGACCGCCTGAAACTGCTCGGCGTCGCCGTTCTGCAGCAGGAATTGAAGGTCATATCCGACGGAAAACGACTTGCCTTCGGATGTGAGGACCCACCGGCCATCTCGAGACGACAGGTAATCCTTGAGTTCGAGAACCAAGGCGGGGGTGATGACCCCCATCTTGGTGGTGATGGCAATGGCGGCGATTCCATCGCCGAGGTCCCGAACGTTGAACGACGGGTGCTGCTCGATGAGGGGAAAGTCCCGAATCGTTCTGAACTCGGGCTCGTTAGGAAGCGATACATAGCCGCCCGAAAACGACCGCATCTCGCCGGGTCGATAGAATGGCCCGCCTGGAATCTCCAATAATTCGTGGCCGATGGCGTCGATCATCTCGAACGGTCCCATCTCCCACCCGAAGCCCCACTTCATCACTCGGTCGAAGTCGAGCACGTTGTGGCTGATCTCCTCCTTGAGGTAATCCGCATAGCGGAGCACGGGGACCAGGTACTGCTTGAGGAATTCTCCCGCCTCGTCGCGTTGGCCCATGGCAGAAGCGATTCTTTCGCCGAGGGGTTTCTTTGCGACTGCGTCCAGCGAGGCGAACGAGGCATCGCGCTTGTCCCGATAAGCGAGCGTCTGGAGATCGAAAGCTAGAAACTCCTTGCCTTCGCGTCGGTAGTAGCCTTGGCCGGCTTTTTCTCCAATCCAGCCCCGCTCCAGGAGCGTCGCCATCGACTTCGGAGTAAGCAGGGTGTCCCGATGTGGATCGGTCGGGCAGCGCTCGAAAAGGTTGCTCGAAATGTCCTGCATGATGTCGAGCCCAACTATATCGTTCAGTCGGAAGCTCGCACTGCGAGGACGCCCCAAGAAAGGCCCTGTGATGGCGTCCACCTGCTCGACAGAGAGCTGGAGCTTTTCCGCAGTATGAATCGCATGGATCATCGCCCACATGCCGAATCGGTTGGCGATGAAACCCGGCGTGTCCTTTGCCGGCACCACCCTTCTCGCCACTTGCTCTTCGAGGAACCGAGTCATCCGCTCGATCTCCTTCGGATCCGTTTCAGCGGTCGGAATGAGTTCGAGCAGCTTGAGGTAGCGCGGAGGATTGAAGAAGTGGGTTCCCATGAATCGCCGCTTGAAATCCGGTGACCGCCCTTCCGTGAGGAGCGAAATTTGGAGTCCACTCGTATTCGTGGAGATCAGCGCGTCCGACCTGAGCAGCGGCTCGATTTGAGCGAAGAGGGCCCTCTTGGCCTCCATCTTTTCGATGATCGCTTCGCAGACCCAGTCGGCTTCCCGCACGAAGTGGAGATCGTCACGGATGCTCCCAAGCCGGACGGCATCTGCCGTGTTGGGGACGAAGAAGTGCGGCGGTCGGGCCTTTTTGGCGCGCTCAAATGCCTCGCGGCAACTGTCGATCGTCAGATCGAGCAGGGAAACGTTGAACCCGAGGTTGGCGAGATGGGCTGCAATGCCGCTCCCCATCGTCCCGGCGCCGATGACACAGACTTTGCGCTCACTTTGCCCGTTCATGCTGTCCATCCATTGAACCGTACCGGCGATGCGCACAGGATCACGCCGTTCGCTGCGGAAGGTAAAAGGATACCTGCTTGCTGGGCAGGTTCACAGGTTTGACAGGTTCGCCGTTCCGAGATATACTTGGGGCAATGACCGAGACCAAGAATTTCAGAGGTGAGCGGCGATAGCCCGCTTCCATCGACCCCCCCGACCGGACGAGGGTCCTCCTATCAATGAGCGGTGCCTGCGCTTTCGCGACCTACGCGTGATTGGCCCCGAAGGCGAACAGATCGGGATTCTCCAGAGTCGGCAGGCGCTGACTATGGCTCGTGAGCAAGGTCTCGACCTGGTGATGGTCTCTCCGACTGCAACGCCGCCCGTCTGCAAGATCATCGACTACGGCAAGCACAAGTACCAGACAGAGAAGCAGAACAAGGAGTCAAAGCGAAAACAGCAGGACCTGAAAGGGATCAAGATGCGCCCAGGCACGGCCTCGCACGACTTGGAGACCCTGCTCAGGAACGCCAAGAAATTCCTTGAAGAGGGCCACAAAGTTAAGGTAACATGTCAGTTCCGCGCAAGGGAAGTCACCCACCCGGAAATCGGGTTGCGGAAAATGAACAGCTTTGCGGAGCAGCTTTCCGAGATCGCAGTCGTCGAACGGCCACCGAGCCTCGACGGCAAGCTGATGATCATGATACTGTTGCCGAAGCCTTCGACGGGAAGTAAGAAACATGCCAAAGATCAAGACAAACAAGACAGCGGCGAAGCGCTTCAAAGTGACCGGATCGGGGAAAATCACCCGCCGGAAGTCGGGCAACAACCACATGTTCTTCCACAAGAGCGGAGCCCAGAAGCGACGACTTGAGTCCGAGCCAGTGCTGTTCAAAGGTGAAAAGAAGCGCATCAAGCGCCTCTTAGTGATGTAGCTCGAGTTCGTCGCGAAGTGCGACGGGCTCATTAGCCGGCCTCATACCGCTACCTCCTGGATGGGATGGGAACCGGTCCGGCTCCGACCTAAAAAAATAGAGGTGAATCCGTATGGCACGCATCAAACGCGGCATCATGCGCCACAAGCGCCACAAAAAGGTAATCGAAAGCGCTTCAGGATACTGGGGCCGCAAAAAGAACGTCTTCTCCCGTGCCCACGAGCAGGTGATGAAGTCCGGGCAGTATGCCTTTCGAGATCGCCGCGCCAAAAAGCGGGACTTTCGCAGGCTCTGGATCGCCCGCATCTCGGCTGGATGCAAAGAGTGCGGCGTCAGGTACAGCGATTTTATCCATGGACTGACCGTGAAGGGCATCCAAGTCAACCGAAAGATGCTGAGCGAATTGGCCATCGCCGACATGGAAGCCTTTAAGGCGATCGTCAAAGAAGCGGTTGCTTGAAACGAACGAAGATCTAGCCGCGAGACGCTTTCAAGCGTCTCGCGGCTTCTTTTATGGCTCCGAGGCTCCGAGGACGCCCTTTGGCTCGCATACTCGGCTCTCGATCGCGGGGAGGACGTTTTCGATGAGGCAGTCGAGGCTCATCGCCACAAAATCCGCTCCAGAATTTAGAAACTCAGACGAGTTTTCTTTGGCTGCGTAGCCTCCGACTCCAATGGCAAAGCACTCCCACGACTTGCGCTGCGTCAGAAGCTGTCGAATGACCGAGATGGCCTCTGGGACGACCTCCTGGATCGAACACCCGAGAAGCACCAGATTCGGCTTATGGGTCTCAAGGGCTTTAGCGATGCAGGAGGAGGGGACGTTTGCCCCAAGGTAGATCGACACTCCCCCGGCATCCTTGATCACGTCGGCCGCCATACGAATCCCGATAGAGTGGTAATCGCCGGCGACGCCAGCGAGCAGCGCCCGCACCTTCGATCGACCCTTAGGGGCGGAGTAATGCATGACGCGGCTCATCATGTGTTCCGTCAAGGCAGAGGCCAAATGCTCCTGCCCAACATCGATCGCCTCGGTCTGGAACCAGTTGCCGACGAACCTCATCGCTGGCGCGAACAGCTCGCGATAGATGCGGTCCACCGAAATGTGGTTCTCGATAAGCTCGTCGACGATGCCAGCGCAACCGTGTTCGTTTCCCGCGCACGCCAGTCGGGCGAACTGCTCGGCGATCTCGATGTTCACCGAGACTGGCGCCGGCTCGCCGTCGTTTCGGGCAAAGATAGCCTGGAGCTTGGTCTGGATCTCGGGTGTGGCGAGTCTGTAGATCACTTGTCGCCCGATCTTGCTCGTCTTGACGAGGCCCTTGCACCGCAATCGAGCGAGGTGGTTGCTGACGTTCGGCTGCTTCAGTCCGGTTTTCTCGACCAACACGTTGACGCACTTGGGACCGGTCATCAGCTCGGCCAATATGCTCCGCCTTGAAGGTTCCGCGACTTCGGGGATAAGGTTGATCATGGTGTCGTCGATTGGATCATCTGTTGGAGGCCATTGTCCGGTTCTTCTGCTGATCGAGCAGCGCTCAACTGTTCTACGTCGCCACGAACTTCATCAGCGGTCTGCACCAAAGAATAGTACAATAGGTTCTCATGGCGACGACTCTGGACCATCCCTCCAATGAAGCAGGCATCTTTCCGATTAGCGCCGAAGACCAGGCTTTTCTGGAAAGCGTTCGGAAGTTTGTCTCGCGAGAAGTGCTCCCTAACACCCGCGAGTGGGAGGAGAACACCGCGTTTCCGGACGACATCTGGCCGAAACTCGGCCGGCTCGGGCTGCTTTCAATGACCCTTCCAAAGGAATCAGGAGGGATCGGGGTCTCCTGCATGGCCTATGTAGAGGCTTGTCGAGAGATCGCCAAGGGCGATCCAGCGCTTGCGATGAACATTGCCGCCATTAACGCCCTCTGTGCAGCACATGTCCAGCGGTTCGGGAGCGACGAGCAGCGCCAGAAGTACCTACCAGGGATCATTAGCGGAGACGTCAAACTCGCCTGGGGGCTCACCGAACCGGACGCCGGCTCCGACGCCCGCCGGGTCAAGACGGTCGCGCAGCCCATCGACGGGCGGCCGGGCTACTTTCACCTGAATGGCGAGAAGATGTTCATCACGAACGGCGGCAAAGCCGATCTGATCATCATCGTGGCCCGGACTTCGGAGAAAGAGCTCTCGGCCTTCCTCCTGGAGACGAACCAGCCTGGATTTAAGCTCTTGGAGCGAATCCACACCGTTGGCGTGCGAGCATCGAACACCGTGCGATTTGGTCTGACCGATGCCGTGGCCTGGCATACTCCGTGCTCCTTCGAAGAGGCGATCGGGCTGCTCTACAGAGGGCGGCTCGGAATTGCTGGAATGGCCGTCGGGATCGCGGAAAAGGCGTTCGAGCTCATGGTCGAATATAGCAAGGAGCGAGAGCAGTTCAATCGAAGGCTCTGCGATATGCAATCTGTTCAGAACATGATCGCCGACAGTGCGATGGAAATCGAGGCCGCCAGGCTTCTGCTCCACAAAGGCGCCACGCTTTTCGATCAGGGCAAGGACATCGTACTCATTTCGTCGATGGCCAAGCTGTTTGCTAGCGAAACGGCGAACCACACAACAAATCGTGCCATCCAGATTCATGGCGGCCGCGGCATGACCTTCCACTATCTCGTCGAAAAACTCTGGCGTGATGCCAAGTTGACGGAGATCGGCGAAGGATGCAGCGAGATTCAGCGTCTGGTCATCAGCAAGCAAGTTCTTAAGTAGACTTTCGCAACGGCCTTCATTCGCTCCGCGTCAGAAAGGGATACCGCAATGCTCACTTCATTTATTTTCTTGGCAACGCTGCTCTCCCATCAGGATCAATCCGTGACGCTCGCCCGGGTGTTCAAGGTGGGGGATAAGGACCAATACTCGGTGAAGGCCTCGTTGCAGATCGAGACCCGTCCCTATGGATTGCAGACGTTCCTCCCTCAAGACCTGGACTACAATTACAAGTTCAATACAGAGGTCAAAGCGCTGAAGGCTGACGGCATCTGCGACATGGAGTATCACCGGCCGACGATCACCCAGGTCGACGGCGAAACGGCGACCAGGCCGGAGAAAACCACGGTCGAAAAGCTCAATTACAACTTTCTTTTAACCGTCTCACCCATCAACGAAGTCTTGCAGATGAAGGATCTCAATCCTCCGAAGAAAGATAAGGGAAGCGGCGGACTTAAAGCATTTTCTCACCACCCAGAGTTTGAGCCCGCCTTACAGGATATTGGACAGTTCGTGGGCGAAATCTTTCGGCTCTCCGCGTTTATCGGAGGGCTCGATAGCGGCCTTGATTTCAACCCAAAACTGCCATATGATGCGGTGAAACCCGGCGAGACATGGAAGCGTACCGTTGGCTATTCGCCACAGAAGCTCGGAACCACAGGAAAGAGCGCGGTTCAGCGCCTCGACTATGTGTATACCTATAAGGGCCTAGTCGACGTAGACGGAGAGAAGGTCCAGCGCGTTTCTGTCGATCTTAAGCTTGATACAGATGTGGCGGATTACATCAATCAGCTTTACGGAAAGGAACAGACCGGCCTGCGAGGAATCAAGCTGAAGCTCAGCGGTACGATCGACTTCGATCTCGATCCCAAGACGTTCAAAACACTCAAAGCAGTCGCTGAATCCCAGGCTTCCGTCGCGATCGAGGTGACCGATGTGCCTGATGAGCCGGTGCAGGAGCAGCACATTAAAGGCAAGACAGTAATGAAGCTGATCGCCTCGAAATAGCCTCGCTCTTGCTCACTTTGGCGCACTAACTGCCGCCTTTCTTTGGATTCGCGCGTCCATTTCGTATAATGGGCCGTGCGGCGATCAGCGTCGTTGGAGCCGCATGAAGCGTTCGGCGTGACGGTTGGAGGCGCGTTCGAACGGTTGGTTGACCGGTTGGAGCGCTTGAACGCTCTGACGTCGAATCGATATGCGCAGATCGGGCACGACCGCGTCAGATAGACCGATAGGATCCTTCGTTTGGTTCCTCTACCTTTCTGCTGCTGCGACGGCGATGGTCATCGCCTATATCTTCCCGATCGGAACGATCCCGTGGGTGACTGGCGGCCTCCTCATGGCTCTGGCTTTGCTTGCGGAGATGATGCCGGTACACCACTCTCGCCGTGGGTTGCGAATTACGCTGACTCTCCCCTTTATCGCGGGAATCTGTGCAGTCGACGGTCCGACCTCTGCCATGCTGGCCGACGGCGTCGTG
>JAYROD010000469.1:0-3076 GCA_041911835.1 Fimbriimonadaceae bacterium
ACCGGCTCCTTGTGTCCGAACCCTACAACCTCGTCGCGCTTGAAATGCTCGCCAAATGTCAGTGGCGATTGAATGAATATGCGGAGGTCGTTAAGACGGCCCACCGGCTCTTAAAACTCAACGCGTTCGAGCCGGGATATCTCTTGCTTAGGGCGCTGTCCCGCTGGGCTCTCGGTCAAAGCGGGGCCGCAGTCGAGGATTTGCTTCGAGCAAAGCATGACAGCTCCGACCCGGCCTTTCTGTCGCACGTCGATCACGCTCTGGCAGAGTTGGAAAGCTATCAAGGCGAACTGGTCTTGGAACTGCTCAAAATCGATGAGGCGTTCGCCCGACAATATGCAACGGACCCCATCGCAGCCTGTCGCGAAAAGGGCTTTGAGTTCTCTTGGCACCGTGAGCAAGCAGTACGCCCAGCCATCGGCACCGACGTTGCCGCGATCACCAGTTCAATCGTCCCCAGCTAGTCTTTGAGCCTTTCGACCTCTTCGGTTCGTTCCCATGGGAACGAGAGGTTGCCGAAGTGCCCGTTCTTGGCTGTCGGCAGATACCGGAAATTCGTGAGGTCGAGATGTTCGATAATTCCACGCGGCGAGAGGTCGAAATTGGCCCTCACCTTTCGCTCGATCTCGTCCACCGAGACACTCTCCGTTCCAAAGGTCTCGATATTGAGCGCCACTGGCTGCTCCACGCCGATGGCATAAGCGAGCGCCAGTTGGGCTCGGTCAGCCAATCCCGCCGCGACGATACACTTCGCTACATGGCGAGCCATATAGGCTGCGCTTCGATCGACCTTCGTTGGGTCTTTGCCGCTGAATGCTCCGCCACCATGCGGGGCCATTCCTCCATAGGTGTCGACGATGATTTTTCTGCCGGTCACACCCGTATCGGCCTGCGGGCCGCCGATTTCGAAGATGCCTGTCGGATTGATGTGATAAGTGATGTCGGACTGGTCATATGCTTTGTAGTGATTGAGCACCGGTCCGATGATCTGTTCCCGAACGAGTTGGCATACGGCATCGTGGGAAAGGCTGGGTGAATGCTGCACCGACATGACGACGGTCTGGATCTTTTTCGGCTTGCCTTTTTCGTAGATGACCGACGCCTGGCTCTTGGAGTCCGGACGTAATCCCAAAGAAGGATGCTTGCGTCGTACGTCGGATGCGCGAGCGGTTAGCGCATGCGCAATCGATAGCGTCAGCGGCATTAGCTCCGGAGTCTCATTGGTCGCGTAGCCGAACATCATTCCTTGGTCTCCGGCTCCGCCCCGATCGACCCCTATGGCAATGTCCGGCGACTGATCCTGAATAGCGACCAACACGCCGCAGGTGTCACCATCGAATCCAAGCGCGGTATCCGTGTAGCCCACTTCGTTAATTGTCTGTCGAACGATCCGGGCGACGTCCACATATCCGTCCACGGTCACTTCGCCGGCGACGATGGCCAATCCGCGTGTAAGGAGCGTTTCGAGGGCGACCCTCGCCCCTTTATCCTGCGCCAGGCACTCATCGAGCAGCGCGTCGGAAATCTGATCCGCTAATTTGTCGGGGTGGCCTTCACTGACGCTTTCTGACGTGAACACCTGGAAGTTGCTTGACATGCCAACCGAGAAGGATACCTTCGCGAGTTCAAACTCAGCCGGATTGCGAGCCTAAAACTGGTCGGTGAGGAACATCTGAACCGATGATGGCACGCGATAACCCATGAGCATCATTTCTTGGCTGCAGGTGATCAGCGGCACACCGATCTCTTCAGTTACCGTTTTCAAACCCATCCACTCCGTTCCTGGGCTGACCGGCCAGGCCGCTTGCTTGCTCATCAAGATGGCTTCCCGGATCTGGGCAACCTCGAGGCAAAGATAGCCGGAGTCGTACGGCTCACAGATTCGCATGCTCCATTGCCAGAACTTCCATCGCTGATCGTCCCGTTTGAGACGGTTCGGCGACATGGAAGCCCACTGATCGTAAACCCGCCTCACTGTCGCTTCCCCAAGTGGCTCCTCATCGAAGAACGTGCGGCTCGAACGGACTTCGCCTTTCACGACGAAGTCGATAACCTCAAACCCAGCCTTCGCGTAAAGCCGCTCGTCTCGAGCAAAAAGCAGGCAGGCCCTCTCGCCCTGGGCATCGGCGTGCTCCAGTGCGGCCTCGAGCAATTTCGACGAGAGTCCCCGATTCCTGGCTGCCGGGCGTGTGGCCACACCGGCAATGCCACAAGCACGGCCCCAACCAAATACCAAGGGCGTCGTTGTTAGGATCGACTGGATCTGTCCCCCTTCAAAGAGCGCCCACTTGCGATCGAGGTCGAAAAACGGCTCTGTGAAAAAGACCGACAACGCTCGCTGGTAGTCCAACTCGAACACCTCGCACATCAGGCGAAGGAAGCCTTCAGCTTCTTCTCGCCGGATCGTACGGATCTCCATTATTGGTTTCCGACACCGCCTGCCGGTCCGGCGGGCGACGGGAGCACGGCCGGGACGATCTGCAGTGTGACGGTCACGCTCGAGATGCTGGCTTTGACGCCGCTCGGAAGCTTCAACTTTGCGCTGATGGTATGAGTCTGCCGAAGCCCCTCGATGTCGATTGGCTCGGTGTCAATCTTCGCAATCTTCCCGATCACGGCAGGGCGGCCGGTGATCTGCAGCATGCTGGGTCGAATCGAATACGATGCAACCTGGAATCCAAATGCCGGCTGACCCTTCCACATGGGTGTCACCAGAACACGGTTCACGGCGGGAGCCGAAGCGATTGCCGGGAATATTCTCACGATGGAAGGCTCGGCTCGGGCAAACGGGACCGGTTGGTTATTCTTCCCCAGAATTTCGATGACGGTCTCGATGGGAGTCCCAGGCTGCAGCTTGGAGAGGTCGATCATGGCGCGGACCTTCTCCACACTGGACATCAGCGATTCAGGAGCGTAGATGGTGACCATGTTCGGTTGAGCCGAGGCACCGTCATATTCGAGCCCCTGCGGGGGCCTTCCGCGCTCATCGATGGTCACCGGAAGATCCTCTTTTGCGACGCCGGAGATATCGATCATTTCCTTAGGATTCCGAAGCGCCAACGTCGTCGGCATGCGT
>JAYROD010000470.1:0-2230 GCA_041911835.1 Fimbriimonadaceae bacterium
CATACTTCTCATAGTAGTTCTGGTGATACTCCTCCGCGCGTGTGTAGTTCTTGAGGGGCTCGACGCTCGTCACGATAGGGCGCGGCCAGAGCTTCGCATCGGCGACTTCCTTAATCACTTTTTCTGCAAGCGCCTTCTCCTCAGGGGAGGAGTAGAAGATCACCGATCGGTATTGCGTTCCCGAGTCAGGGCCCTGACGGTTGAGCGTCGTCGGATCATGCGCTGTGAAAAACAGCTTCAGGAGGTCTTCCTCTGAAACCTGGGATGGATCAAAAGTGACCTTGATCACCTCGGCGTGGCCAGTCTGACCCGAACAAACCTGCTCATAGCTCACGCCTGCCGGTTCTCCTCCTGCATAGCCGTTTTCAGCTTCGATCACGCCCTTAAGCGGGTCGAAGAGCGACTCCATGCACCAAAAGCATCCACCGCCCACCACCATCGTTTTCGCGCCCTTCGGTATCTCCAATCGGGTCTCCTTTTGATCTTCTTTCGTTCCGTCTCCGCTGGTGACCGAAGCCTGAATGCTGCATCCGGCAAGTCCCAGAAGAGCTACAAGGCCGGTCAGTAAATTGGCACTGATCAACTTGTTCACCTGCCTACCAGAACGACCCTTACGGCGAAATGGTTTCCAGATTCTCCATCTGCCGGGACGATTGCGCCCGCAGCCGAAGCCTCTGTCCCGAACTCCCCCGGGCTTCAGAAAACTGCCTTCTCGATACGAGGTGGCGGCAGCGAAATCAGTTCGGGCGGTGCCATCCACGACCCAGACCGTAGAAAAAGAAGGCCAAGAGGCCCGCGATAATCGCTCCGGAAACACCATCTGAGACCAAGGCCCCAATTATGAGCCCTATGGCGAAGATAAGCAGGAAAACTTCGGCAACCTGGCCCACCTGCGTCTTCTGCGCCTTGACGGATTCGGTCATTCTCGCGCTGATCAAGCAAAATACAGCTGCGGGAATCGCAAAACCCCAAAACTTCGCGTCCGACAGAGGCTCGAAAAACGCGATCAAGCTTCCCACATTCATTTGCGCCATCTTACTCTGTGACCCACCTGTCGAGAGGACCTATCTTTCCCACCGTGAACCGCTATTCCAAAACGCATCAACTAGATCGCGATCCCAATCTCGCATACGGTTTTTCAGTAGATTCACTTTGGCGGCAATAACCGAGTCGGCCCTCGCTCGGCCCTCGACGAATTTCTGGTCCACGAGCAAATGTGCATAAAGCTCCGCCTTGTCCTCCTCGATGGCGCTAGTGGAGTAGAGCGTGATAAAGCTTGGCAGCTTGTCGGTTAGCGCGCCGACACCAGAAGTGCGCATCTTCTCACCGCCTTCGCCATATGTGAATCCTTCTGGATTGAGCGCGGCCCATTCCGGGTCTTTGCGCATATGTCCTTGCAGCTCGTCGATGAAATGGAAGAATTCGTGGTGGATGACGCTGCGCTGGTAATCGGGACTCTTTGCCCCGAGAGTTGTGTCGTAAAACATGGTGTGCGCTTCGAATACGGGCACCGCTGCACGGACTTGCCCATCCATTCGGATGTTCGCCCCAATGACTATCCGTTGGAGCTTGGCCGTCTTGATGGCGCTCGTTGGGTAGCGATTCCATTCGCCGGCAAACAAGGCGGCGTAATGATCGAGGTCGGTTTGAGTAGGTGGATCAACTTCCACCCTGTAATCGGATTTGTAGGTGTACGGTCTCTGGATCACTTCGACTTCGACTTCATACTTTGCTGCGAGTTCGATCAACGCTCGAGGCGTTTGGAGTTGAACGCTGAGCACTGTAGCGAGGGGAATCAAGAGCACAGCATGATTCTGGCGCACCCACAGCTTCGAATCATCGTTTCGTTTTGCAATTGCGGTAATTGTCGAAGCTCCGAGAGACTTTCGTGAAGCTGCTCATTCATCAGCTACACTCAACGCACGCTCATGAATCTATGCGCTGTTCTCGCCCTCGCAGTCATTTCTCAAACCGTTTCCACGCCGATTGCCGAAGGAAAGTCCGGCGTCATCGTAGGCACGAGCAGCCCGCACGCGATCGCCGCAGGCCTCGGAGTTTTGAAGAAGAATGGAACCGCGGCCGATGCGGCATTGGCAGCGAGCCTCGCGCAGATCGTCGAATGCGGTGGCAGCTACGTGAGCTATGCAGGCATCTTCGCGATGATGTATTACGATGCAAAATCGGGAAAGGTCTACTCGCTCGACGCCGCATATAACACCCCGAAGCACGA
>JAYROD010000471.1:0-12183 GCA_041911835.1 Fimbriimonadaceae bacterium
CGGTGATGTCCTGGGCCTTTGCCATGCCCACCGGGGATTGCATCTTGTATCGAACCGTCGCGACGTTGCCGTTGACTTCTGTAACAGTCATCGACATCGGCATATTGACGACCTGAGGCTTGGCCATCCCTGGGACGGTCGAGCTGACCGACATGCTGTAATTGATGGTCTGGCCCTTCACGAATTTCATCCGGAAGAGATAGCCGCTGCCGGACTTGGAGATTTGGGACGCAGCCGGGAGCGCAGAAACCATCGCGACACCAGCTATGAGAACGAAAATCGAAGATTTGAGGGACATCTTGTTCTGATTACGCATGAAAGCCCCCAGTGGATTCATCGGATGATCACTGGGGGCTTTCGATTCTTAATTTGACGGAGGGATGATCTTGAGGAGCTCCACCTCGAAATTGAGGACCTGATAAGGACCGATGGCAGGAGGATTCCCGGCCGCGCCATAAGCGATCGCCGGCGGGATGTGCAGCTTCCGGATGCCTCCCACGCGCATCCCAATGATCCCAGCGTCCCAGCCTCTAATGACGGCGCCCTTTCCGGCAACGAATTCGAACGGTGCATTGCGATCCCTCGAAGAATCGAATTTCTTGCCATTCATGAATGTGCCGACGTAGTGAACTTGAATGCGGTCTCCCGGCTTGACCTCGGGGCCTTTCCCAACCTTGACGTCCACCTTGTCATAGACACCCTCCTCGTCCTTCTTGATGACATCGAGGATCTTGAGGTCGAAGAAGAGGTCGGCGTAGGGGGGAATGCCGCCGTTCGGATCTCCCATGCTCACCTGGCCCCTTTCCCCATAGGCCAGTTCGCTTGGGATGCTCAGTTTTCGCTCGCCTCCTTTCTTGGCACCGATGAGGCCCTGCTCCCATCCCTTGATGACGCTGCCGGAACCGAGGAGAACCGCCAGCGGCGGCATCTCCTTCTTCTCGTTGGAATCGAAAACACGGCCGTCCTTCAGCTTGCCCGTATATAGGACGATGACGACGTCGCCGTCGGCGGCCCCTCGGCCGGTGCCGGGCTTGACATCTTCTATTTTCAACGCTTTGAGGGCGTCGGCAGGCTTGGCGACGGTTTGCACCGTCTTGTTGTCGCCGCTGGTTGTCGTCGTTCCCGACGCTGTGGTGCTCGGAGTGGTCCCGGTCGTCTCCGTCTTAGCGCTTGGTTCGTCCTTGTTGCATCCAAAAACGGTGGCTGCGGCCAGCAGCGCTAAGGCCAATCGAGCTTGATTCATGCGGATAATGTACCTCCCAGTTGATCTCGGTAGACTTAACGCTTCGTGGCCAAAAAACAATCCCAAAATGAAAAACCTCAGGGACCAGCCACCATCCAAAATCGCCGTGCCAGGTTCGACTACGAGATACTCGATACCTATGAGGCCGGGATCAGCCTGGTGGGAAGCGAAGTCAAAAGCGTCTACCTAGGGCGCGTCAATTTGACGGACGCTTACTGCCGCGTCGTCAATGGGGAAATCTTCCTTCTTGAAGCTGACATCGAGCAGTACAGCCACACGGCCCGTTTCATACCCGAGCGCAGACGCGATAGAAAGCTTCTGCTGCATCGGAAAGAGATCGATCTCATTCAGCGCCGTTCGATGGAAAAGGGACTGGCCCTCATTCCACTGAAGATGTATTTCAAAAACGGCAAGGTGAAGGTCGAAATCGGACTGGGGCGGGGCAAACGGCAATATGACAAGCGTCAACAGATCGCGGACAAGGATACGCGCAGGGAAATGGAGCGTGCGCGCTCCGAAAAACTCTAGCCAGGTTCATTGCGGGATTCCTGCCAAATTTGCCGATACTTCCAAATATGGAGCAGTACAATCCCCTGCCTGGGAGTATCGGGCCCGGCTCACTCATGACGATCGTTGCGTTTGAGGACGGATCACCGAAGGTATGGGCTGGAAGTGTCAGATCGGTCGACCCATTTTCGATCAACTTGAATGTCGACCCCGAACTTGAAAAGGACCAAACGGTCCTGCTGGTTACCCAAGCCGGCGGCGAAGTCGTCCGCTCGGAAGCGAGTTTCCTCTCAAGGCATCATGTTGGAAGTTCTTGGGTTCTAGAATTTGATGCGAAAAATTGGGGCATCGAGGAGCGAAGGAAATCGATGAGACACCCGTGCCAGGTACGGACCCGCCTGCGCGTTGCCGGCGACGAGGCGGACCCGGATTTCGAGGCCGCAATCGCCGAATTCACCGACATCGGTTTGGGTGGTGGCTGGATCCAGTCTCCTTTCATTCTGCCCGTCGGATCGCTTCTCCACTGGAAGCTCCTGATGAAGGACAAGTCTTATGCGGAAGGATTGGCGTTAGTTGCCAGGTCCAGTGAAGAGTTGGGAGGCATGGGCGTCGAATTCGTGGAGTTTTTTGGCAGCTCGAGGTACGTGATTGGAGAACTGATCGCTAATCACGCGGCCTAGTTCGGCCATGTTCCGCGGAAGACGGTTTCGGCGGGCCCGGTCATAAACACGGAGCCGTTCTCACGAAAGTCGATCTCGAGATTCCCTCCGGGGAGGCTCACGGTGACCTCTCTGCCGGTATGGCCATCGAGGAATGCGGCCACCGCGCTCGCGCAGGCGCCGGTGCCGCAGGCGAGGGTCGCGCCAGCGCCGCGCTCCCAGGTGCGTTGCCGGATGTGTGCCGGGGTGAGCACCGACACGAAGTGAACGTTGACGCGCTCGGGGAAGAGCGTATGATGCTCGAGCGCCGGGCCCCACTGTTCGAGGGGTATTTTTTCGACGTCGTCCACGAAAATCACTAGATGAGGATTCCCCATCGATACCGCCGTCCCAAAAAACTCCATATCTGCAATGCGAATCGGCTGAGAGAGGAATTTCTCAGTCGGTTCGCCTTGCATACCGATCTCCCCGCGGGTGAGCCTCGCGAGTCCCATGTCGACGGTCACGTCGCCGGAATCCTTAATGTGGAGCGTAAGGTCGCCTGCCCCGGTCTCGACGAGGATCTCCTTTTTTGCCGTAAGCCCTTCTTCCTGAAGAAATGCTGCCAGGCAGCGGATGCCGTTGCCGCACATCTCACTTTCCGATCCATCAGGATTGAACATCCGCATCCGGAATCGGTCTTCCGAGGATTTTTCCGCCAAGATGAGCCCATCGCTGCCAACGCCGAAGCGGCGGTCGCACATTGCGATGCTGAGCGCAGGCAACTGAGCTGGATCCAGCGGATGCCGGGCTAAATTGACCATCACGAAATCGTTACCGATTCCGTGCATCTTGGCGAAAGGAATCATTCTTCGTCGGGTTCGCCGCGATCGTCCACGTGTTCGTGCTCACCGCCGGGCCGATTGCTGCTGATTGGTCTAGCGGGTACTACGCTGGTAATGGCGTGTTTGTAAACGAGCTGAGTCGGTTTTCCGGGGGAATCGAGGAGCACCGTGAAGGCGTCGAATCCGCGAACCTGACCCCTGAGTTGGACCCCGCCCATGAGATAGATCGTGACGCCGATCCCCTCCTTGCGCACCTGATTCAAAAACATGTCTTGCAGATTAATTGTCTTTGCCATTTTTTCTTGCTTATTTCTCTGCCTGCGAGAGGAACCCCTCAAGTTGCCGAATTACAATTGAAACGGTCGCCTCGCTGAGCCTATCGGCGTCAAGCCAACGAAGGCTGGGTTCCTTTCTGAGCCACGTCCGTTGACGCTTCGCATACTGACGTGTGAGGAGCAAAATCTCCTCTTCAGCCTGCTCGGCGGTCATCGCGCCCTCGATCAGTCCCAGAACGGAACGATACCCAATCGCTCTCATGGCTGGGGAGTCTTTCGTAACCCCAATTGAGAGCAGAGCCTCTACCTCCTCGATCCAACCGCGGCTAAGCAGTAACCGAGTCCTGTCGGATATTCGTTTGTTCAGCTTATCGACCTCGACGGAAAGAGCGAACTTGGCCGTTCGAAACGGTGGAAGGACGTTTTCGATTCGACCGGTTGGTTCCAACACCCTCTCGAGCGCACGGCGTACCCGCTGGGGGTTGGCGAGATCGAGGCGGGATGCTGCCTCGGCATTGAGTTCCTTGAGGCGCAGAACAAGGGCTTCGGCCCCCTCTCGACGCTCCTGGTCCATCAACGACTCCCGCAACTCTGGATTCGGCGCCTTGCCAAGGTCCGTCCACTGCTCGAAGAGCGCGCGAACATAGAGGCCCGTGCCACCCACGACAATGACATTTCTCCCTGTGGAGAATGCTTGGCGGAGCTCCCGGTCAGCGAGCCCGATCCATTCTCCGAGCCCGAACGACTCGTTCGGCGACTTGATGTCGATCAAGCGATACCGCTGGACATTCGATGGCTTGTTAGTGCCGATATCCAGGCCGCGGTAGACCTGAAAAGCGTCGGCATTGATCAGGACAGCCGAGAGTCTGTCCGCAAGGGATTCGGCAAGCAAGCTCTTACCGCTCGCCGTCGGCCCCATGATGGCGATAAGGAAGGGACCGAAGGATTCGCTACTTTCCAGAGGGGACGATTTTGACTCCGTACTTCTTTCCTGCAGCCGATGAGGCGTCGATTTCGTTCGCAACCGAGAAGCCCGGAAGCTGCTTGAGCTTGGAGAACATCCCCGTGACGTCGACCTGCAGCCCGTTCTTGAGAGCAACGGTTGGGCGCCCCCGCAGATAGACGTTGGCTTGAGTCTTGGCTCCGGCTAATCGGAAGGTCGTATAAGGATTGCCCTTCTTGGACATCTTCTCGGTGTATGCGAGGATCTTCCCTCGTACTGCCACTTCCTTTCCGTCGAATTTTGCGGCGTCCTTCACAAGCACATCGACGGTCAGTGGACCTCCCGCGAGCGCCACAGTCGCCAACAGGCTTATTCCCAAAAGTATTCGCTTCAACATCATGCGCTCCTCAATACTCGATAAGGGCTTGGACCGGATAGCCCAAGAGATTCTCCCTGCCACTGAGAAAAGTCAACTCCACTAAGAAGCCCATGCCCGCTACGGATCCACCGAGCCGCTCGATGAGGCGGGCGGTCGCCGCTGCCGTGCCGCCAGTCGCGAGCAGGTCATCGACAATATAAGCCTTTTGGCCTGGATTGATGGAATCCGTGTGCATCTCTACCGTGTTCGTGCCGTATTCGAGGGCGTATTCCTCGGAAATCCGGTCATAAGGCAGCTTTCCGAGCTTGCGAGCCATCGCAAACGGGACACCCAATTCCAGTGCGACAGGAACCCCAAAAATGAATCCGCGGCTCTCGATTCCCACGACGGCGTCTGCATGCTTCGCCCGAGCATCAACGGCGAGCAGCCGAATTGCCTCTTCCATCGCCGCAGGGCTCTGCAAGACAGGCGCGATGTCTTTGAACATGATCCCCTCTTTGGGGAAGTCGGGGACGTCTCGAATAAGCGATTCCGCTAACAGCTGAGGCATGCCGGGCAAGAGGATACCCGCGCTACCAGCTGTCTCCCCCGCCACCGCCTCCACCGTCACCCACCGATCCGCCGCTGTCACCGCCGCCGAACGATCCGGAGTCGAATCCGGAAGATCCGCTGCTGAATCCCGAACCTTCGTCCCAGGTGCTTGTGGGCGATGGCGGCGAATACGCCATTGAGCTCCCGTAGCTCGAAGAAAAGTCATCGAACGAATTCGAGAAGGCAGCGGCCCAGTAGAGATCCGAAGCGTCCGAGACGAACCATTCGGGTTGGGCGATGTTGATCCCCTCGAAGGCCTTGAACCAACGATCGACCATGCCGAAAGCTACGGCATAGGGAAGCAGGGTCTCAAAGAGGGCCTGGTCCGGCTCTCGACCCAGCATCGACCGAAGCTCATCTTTTTGGGCGCGGGAAATGAACTCTTTGAGCCCTAGAATCTGGCCTTTGGCCACGGCGCCGGCGGGTAGCAAATTCGTCATCCGGGCTAGCAACACTATGCCTGCGATTCCCGAAATGACGAAGCCGACAGCAGTCCCGATCGGCGAGAAGAAGAGGCAGATCGCGCTGATCGCGAGCAAAGCGACGAAGAAGCCGCAACCCCACAGACACCCCTTTGAGGCCGTAGAACTGCGAAAGAACTTCTTTTCAATCGCCTCCATCATAAGGCAGCGGCTCAGTTGCCCATAGCTTGCAGAGAATTCGCCTCGCAATTGGGTGGGATCGACGAGAGGTCCGTATGGCTCTAGCGCCCCGTACAGGTCGCGTTCGAACACGCTCAGGTCACGGCCCCGATCCAGGCCGAGCAGTTCGACTTGCATCTGCCCTGCGGTCACATTCCGCAATCGGGCCGCGCCTTTTTGAGCGAGAGAAACGATGCCGGACACGACATCGCGTGGATCGACTCGCGAATCGAGCAAATACCCAGACAACGGGGCGCTCACTCCATCCGGCGCCTCGAATCGCGTGACGAGCGGCCCCTTAAAGCGAACAAAATTGCCGCGAGTGATCCAGTACAGCAAAGGGAGCACGATGATCGGAATGAAGTATCCCAGCGGGCTCGAAGGAAGCTCCGTTGTAGTCTGATCGAACAGCGGAAGCGACATAGAGCCAGCATCCGGCGTACTCGCGGCAACCTCAGCATCTCTTGCCGCCAAAGTGCCTTGCGGCAAGGCTAGAGCAATCGTGAGCCCCTCCCCTTGGCTGAGCGCTTTCTGCACTGTTGCGACGGCATGATCCCTTTGCGGGTCCTGCGAGTGACTGAGTTGAACGGTCAGGTTGTTTGCCGTCTTTTGTGAAGGAATCGACTGCAGGTTGACTCCGTGTTTCTGCCCCAACTCGCCGACCACCGCTCGGAACGCAAACTTGCCAGGATGTGGGGCTGGAAACTCCACAATCGCAGACGCGCTGTCGATCGTCGTAGGCCATGAAGTGCCAATAGCGTTCCAAAGCAACTCGGAGTGAGGTCCCAGGAGCGGGTCTGTCGCGAAATCCGTAATGACTCGATTCGCGCGGTACAGGATCTTGTAGCGAGCTCGCCCTGTCAGCGTTCGGTTCTTGTCCCCGATCTTCAGTACCCAATCGCGGTTGTTGGTCCCTTGCGAACAAGGCACAATCTGAAATCCATTTCCGGTGTCCAGGCTTACGGAGACCAGACTGAAGTTGATCGTGCGGGTTGGTCGGCCGTCCTTGTAGTACTTATACGGGATATTTCGGATGAGTCCATGCTGCGCCACCAAGAACGTAACCGAGATGTCTTCTTCGACCTCGAGCGTACGATCTTGGCTCAGGCTCAGGCGTGTTTGAAATTTCTCGGTAGTGAAATTGGCTGCAAGCGCCGAGGCAATGAGGCTAAAGGCGACCGAACACGCAATGAGCCGTTTCAAGGCAGTCCCTGAACTTGAGGAGCCTCGCGCTCTGCAACGTCATCCAGCTGGAAGAATTCTGCGGGCTTAAACGACATCACATTCGCGGCGATATTGCTTGGGAAGGCCTCGATGAGTGTGTTGTAGTCTCGAACACAGGCGTTGTAATATTGACGCGCGTTGGCAATGAGTTTCTCGGTGTCCGTGAGCTGTTTCTGCAAGTCAAGAAAGTTGTTGTTGGCCTTCAAATCGGGATAGGCCTCGGCAATTGCCAAGACGTTTCCTACATCGGTCGATACTTGCTGCTCCGCTGCTGCTCGGCCCGAGATGCTTGCTGTGGCCAACCGTGCCCGATTGCGGGCGTCGATCGCTTTCTGCAACGTGTCTTGCTCGTGCTTGGCGTAGCCCTGAACGCTACTGACCAAGTTCGGAATGAGTTCGGCCCGGCGCTTGAGATATACATCGACGTCGGACCAAGCATTGCGCGTGAGCTGACGCATACCCACCAGCTTGTTGTAGCCGACGAGCAGCATGGCGATGGCGATCACGACGATTCCCGCGAGCAGATAGAGCAGCATCGATTCCATAACGTACCCTGATCCTCGGGGGATGCGGGCCTCCTGCTACAATCTCGCACGATGATCAACGAGAATCGACTGGTCCAGCTTTTTCTCGACCTCTGCAGCATCAATGCTCCGGCTCTCGCTGAAAAAGAATCTGTGGCATTCACCAAGAAGCTTCTGCTCGGTCTAGGGCTGGAGGTTGCGGAGGACGCGGCGGGAGCGGCGATCGGTGGCAATGCCAACAACCTGATTGCGACGCTAAAAGGAAATAAGCCCGGAGCGCCCCGGGTGTATCTTTCGGCTCACTTCGACACGGTTGAACCGACCGAAGGGCTCGTGATCGAAGAGCGTGACGGAGTTTTCTACAGCGCATCCGACACGATCCTCGGCGCTGATGACAAGGCTGGAATGGCGCCGGCGATCGAGGCGGTCCGATGTCTGATGGAATCGGGCGAGCCGCACGGCGACGTTGTCCTGCTGCTGAGTGTCTCGGAGGAGATCGGCCTGAAGGGAGCGGGGGCCCTCAAGATTGAAGACCTGGGGTTAGACTTCGGCTATGTGCTCGACACAGGGCCACCCGTCGGCACGTTCGTAACGAGGACGGCAACCCACGACAAGCTCGACATCGAAGTTATCGGAAGACCAGCGCACGCCGGCAAAGACCCGGAAAAGGGGATCAATGCCATCCAGGTCGCCGCGGATGCGATCTCCAAAATGACGCTCGGTCGGATTGGCCCTGAAACAACGGCAAATCTTGGGAGCATCGAAGGAGGGACCGGCACAAACGTTGTCTGTCCGAGCGTGAGAATCAAAGCCGAGGCTCGGAGCACCAGCGTCGAAGACCTCGACAGACAGGTGAACCACATGATCGCCGAATTCGAGCGTGCTGCCAGAGAATGGGGCGCCGAAGTCAAGATCGATCACAAACGGCACTACAGCTCTTACCAAATCCCTGAGGATTCCAAGGTCGTACAAGTGGCACAAGCGGCCAGCCGGGCTCTTGGGTTCGAGCCGACCCTCCGGACTACACTTGGCGGCAGCGATGCGAACATATATAACTCCAAAGGGGTCCCTTCGATCGTTGTGGCAACAGGCATGGACAAAATCCACACTCATGACGAATACGTTTCGAGGAAAGACCTCGTCGACACCGCTCGCTTGGCCTACCAAATCCTGATCGAGGCGGCTCGATAGTCTTTTGCGCACTCGATTGAGCCTGTCACCGTGCTATGATGGGTCATTCCGGCTTCGTGCCGAATGCAGATTCTTGGAGGATCAAGGATGAAGTTGAAAATCGTTTTTGCAGCTCTCGCCGCGGCCAGTGGCATGCTTGCCACCAGCCACGCAATGGCCCAGGAATCGAAGCCTGTGGGGCTGTCGATTCGAGCCGGCCTTGTTTGGCCGACGACGAAGCAGGCCCGCGATGAAGGCCAGAGCTGGTTTGGCGCCGGTCTGGACTACAAAATCGGCAACCTGCGCTTTGGGACCCAGGCGGCTGGTTTTAGCTCCTCGTACGGCATTTCAGCCGACGTCTTTTCCAAAGGTGACTTCAGCTCCGTTCCGGTCACACTCAACTACACTGGACGGCAGGACCAATTCTATTACAGCGCCGGCGTCGGCGTTGCGTTCGTCAAATTCCCGCGGACGTCATTCGAGACGCATCGCGAGACGAAATTCGCTTATCAGTTCAGCGTTGGATATGACTTCAACAAGACTGGAATGCCGATCTTTGTCGAAGCGCGCTATTTCGGCAACACCGAAAGCCGTCTTGCGGCTTTCGGAGCATTTGTCGGCATCCGATTCTAGGCCGTTCGTTCCTTGAATGTAGGGCCCTGTCTGAGTTCGGCAGGGCCCTTTTCGTGCGCTAGCAACACTATGGGTGCGTCAATTCTGATTCCTGGTAAGGTTCGGGTGAACCCAAGGATGTGCCCGACGTCTACTCTTGGTGGATGAGCACGATTAGCGGAGTATCGCGATTGGCAGCAAACAGGCGACTCGACACCCATTCCGAGCATGCGCTGGTCGAGCAGTGTCGGCGCCAGGACATGGAGGCGTTCGGCAAGGTGGTCGACGCCTATCAAAGTCGCGTGCTTGGATTCGTTAAGCGCTTGACCCATGGAGCCGAAGATGCGCTCGACATTACCCAAGAGGTCTTTATTCGCGCCTTCCAAGGGTTCTCCCGATTCGACGGCAGAAGTTCGCTGCGAACGTGGCTCTTTCGCATTGCATACAACCTGTGCGTCGACCGTGCGCGCAAGGATGTCCGCTCTCCTCAGGAAACGAGAATCGACGCCGCGGCGGCGGAGGATGAACCGCTGGATTTCGCCGATTCCCGCTGGGATCCGGAGACTTCGATGATGCAGACCGAATTGTACGAGGTCATCAGCGCAGGGATCGACTCGATGAGCGAGAAGCTTCGAACGGTACTTATACTGCATGACAAAGAAGACCTCGGATACGACGAGATTGCTGAAGCCATAGGAATTCCCGTAGGAACAGTCAAAAGTCGGCTTTTCCTGGCCAGGGCTCATCTTCAGAGCTATGTTAAGCGCTATTGGGAGGGGGAGGTCACGGGAGCATGAACAAGCAAATCTTGCAGAAGATCCAGTCCGGCGCCTCTCTTTCAAGAGAGGAACAAATCGAATTCGAGTTGGCACTCGAAGATTCGAACCGATCCCAGGTGCGCGAGTGGGTTCAGGGGCTCCCAGACGAGATGCCGAGCCTCGCTTGGCGCAGCGGCCTTAACGAGGCCCTGCAGAATTTGAGTCAGGTCCAAAGGCCAAAACGGAGACTTCGCTGGGCTTGGATTTCCGCCAGCGCCATGAGCTTGGTCGGAGCCGGTGCGCTCTTGTTCGTCCTGGTCCGTCCGCACGCAGAGCCTTCGACCGACCCCTCATCGAGCATCGAAGCGGCGATCGTGGCCTCCCATATGGAGTCCGTCAGTGCTCTCGAAAGCGGAGCACCACTGACGCTTAGGCCCACGGCCGCCGCGTCCCGCCAGAGCACATCTTGGAACGAGGCCGATATCGAGGCGCTATGAATCGTTGGATCGTAGCGTTGGTCTTTGGCGTCCTCGGTGTAAATTTCGCCACGGCACAAAAGCGTCCACCGGGCCGGATTGGGGACCAGGCGAATGGGCGCAAACCCGTCATCAATCGACCGATCGCCGATGGGGCTCAGCGCGCCCAGCCGCTACTGCGCAAGATGCTTCAGGCGCAAGGAACCCTCACCTACAGCGGCGTCCGCAATGTCGAGATCCGTTTTGGTGGCGATCGCAAGCGGTACGTCGAAATCGTGCTGAGGGCCGGCCCGAAGACTCGCATCGAATTTCCAGATGACTCGGAGTTCGCCGGACAAATCATCGTTGAAAATCGGCAAGAGCGGCGACACTTCTTCCCAGACACCAACGAGATCAAGGTGGAGCCGGCTAGATTCGACGAAGCGTTCTTCCACCTGGGGCAGTTGATCCGGGCTGGATTCAAGGCTTCGGTTGAGCCGGGAGACATGATCGCCGGCTTCAAAACGGCCATCGCGACCTTCGCCGATCCGCAAGGCAACGTCCTTCAAAGGCTGTGGATCGATCCAAATACCGGCATGATCCTGCGTCGCGACCTATTCGATACGGTCGGCAACCGAACCGGGTATTTCGAATTCACCCGAGTCAATTTCCATCCCGTCGTTTCGCCCACCGATTTCGAGATCAAACGGAGGGGAGCGAAGGTTCGGACGCTGGACCAAGATCTTGTGGAAGCTAGCCGCAAGCTCCAACTGCCTGCATCACGAATCGCCCCGAGCGAGCCTTACGCCCTGCAAGCCGTGAAGGTCATGGGTGTCGGCGATCGGCAGATTCTCGCTCAAGTCTATACTGGCCCTCGTGGTCGCGTATCGCTTTTCCAGACCCGAGGCCCCATCAGCCCCGAGCGACTCCAAAAGCTGCTCGGTCAGCAGGTTCAAGTTTTCAGTTGGCGAGTCGATGATCGGACGTTCGTTCTCATGGGGGACACGTCGCGAGACGAGCTGGCAAGATTGTCCCGACAAGTGGGGCCCTAGGTCGCTTGGGATCGTCTGGACGGCCTGGTACGTTATAATCCAATAAGGTGGCAGTTTCTTCTGCGGCGAATCCCAGGTCGAACAAACGCCGGAGGCCGCGATGGCTCCGGTTCCTGAAAATTTCCTTTGCCATCTTCTTCGTGATCATCGTGGGCGCAGCCGTGGCAGGCTACGTCGTTTGGAACCAGGCGCTCGCCCGGGCGACCGCCAAGCTGCCATCGCTTCCCGACATCATGGCGGACATCTCCAAGCAGCCGACCGTGATCATGAGCGCCGACGGCAAGCTGCTCTTCCAAATCTCGGCTGAATATCGCAAGCCGGTCCGC
>JAYROD010000472.1:0-10142 GCA_041911835.1 Fimbriimonadaceae bacterium
AGGTCGAAGACGAATGCAACATCCCGAAGGAACGTGGACGTGTTTTTGGGCCCGACGCCGCGTATATCGACGATTCTCAAGAATTGAGGCTCGATGTGGCCCGTCTCCCGAACTCCGAGCGCGATCCAACCCGGTATGGAACCTATCTCGTCGATTTGATAGATCTCCTGTGCCAACTCGAGCATGCCCTGAATGAGTCCGCGATTGAGCTGTTCGGAGTTCTTGTGGCCGTGCTCCAAGCAGAGAGCGTCGAACTTCTCCCAGAGAACGGCCCCATCCGCCATCTGAAGCAAAGAAGGGAACCCATGTTCCTTGATGCATCGCTTAAGCGCCAAGGTGGCGAATTCGGCCAATTCCTCGCGGTCCTTTCCCCGTCGAGAGAATGCGTAATGAAAGTAGAAGGCGTGAAGGCTGAGATACGGGTCTGCGAACCCTTTTGCGATTTCGGATTTCTGGGTCGACTCCGTTCTGAGGGCGCGGGCAAGCGCAGGCAAGAGGACTTCGCCGATGTATTGATCGGCATAGCTCCCTGCCAAGGCCTGCATGACCGCCACGGAGCGCGGGTCGAGTTCGACGTAAGCCAAATGTGCCTCAGCGTCGCCCGTGCATCCGATACGCTGAGCGACTGATTAGAATCTAGCGTCTGCGGCGATATTTGTCAAGACCGGAAGGGTGGGCGTCTGCGTACTTCCACCACCAACATATCCCGTGTCTCCTTTCCGCATCTTGTAATAGACCTGCCATCCAAATTCCTGGATTGGCACTCGATTGGAGCGAAAGTCTGCCAGCACGCCTGCAAATGCCGAAGCGAACACGCCGACCGGCTTGTTGTTTCTCACGAAACCGAGCACGGTACCGCCGGGGATGGTCGCTTGAACCTGTGAGATCGATCCCACCATCGGGACTTCCATGCCGAAATATCGGCCGGAGATCACTGGACGGTTAGCTTCGAAGAAGGAGAAAACCCGTGCGCCCTTCTGCATGAAGAGCTGGTACAGATCCGACTTCGAAAGCATGGTCGACGAGTCGGTGGAGAGTTCGGTGTCAACGCCTGCCAGATAATCCTTCCCGTCGATATTGACGCCAGTGCCGGCAAAATAAATAAACACTGTGGCGTCCGCAGGCAGCCGATCTGCAAGCGCCTTGGCGCTGCTCAGCATATTCGCGGCTGTCGCATTGAGCACGACGTCGACATTCGATTCTGCATACCCGGCATTGGTGACCAGCGCCTCGCGAATCAACATCGCATTCTCACCGGCGAACGGGAGGGCGCCATCGGACATTCGGCTCTCAGCGTTGCCGATGATGAGTGCGAATTTGGAGGCGATAACGGGGAGCCGTCCACCCAGCGAGGGCATCGCGGTCACGCCCGTATTGGGGTTGGTCGAAGGCGGATTGGTCGGGTTCTGGACTCCCTCAGCTGGGGGGGTGACGCCGCCCTCTCCCGAGGGTTGCATCGCGGTCACTGCCGCCGCCTCCTCTTCGGGAGTCATGATGTCGAGGTCGACCTTCCAATTGAATTTGCCCTGGGCGTCCTGGATCCGTTTTTCGAGCTTGGTTTGTTTGTCGACAGCTCGCAAAGCGTTGTAGATGCCGCCGAGAAAATACACGGCCTCCTTGCTCATCTGGCCCCGATTGAGGAGGGCCTCGAACTCGGTCGCTGCGGTGTTTAGCGCTTCAGTTCTATCCTTGTCGGATGGAGCATCCATTCCCATTCTCATTGCGCTGTACGCGGCGCCGAAATTGGGAGAATAAGGCGAACCGTTCCTCCATCGCTTCGGATCGGTCACTGGCCCCGGCAAAATCGTTGGCCCCGAGAAGTCTTCGGTCCGCATCGCCGCGGCCTCTTTAAAGGCGGCGCGGGCGTCGGCCCATTTCATAGCCTTGATTGCTGCGAGCGCCTTGTCGTAGGCGGTGCCCCAAGATTGCCCGTGGGCTGCTCCACCCACGAGGAGCAAAATCAAAAATATCGTCCGTGATAATTTCATTCAGAAGTTCTCCTACTTCCCAAACTTGTATGTGATCCCAAATGCGAGGTCGAGGCCGCCCCCGCCACCTGGAGATCCGAAGTTCAGGTCCACACCCAGACCGCTGTTCGAAGGATAGTAGCCAAGTCCGAACGTGAAGGTATTCCGCTGCGCAAATCCGTCGCCCCCGCTCGGGACCGCATTATAGCCGAACCGAATGGGCAGCCTAAAGCCCGAGGCCTGGTAGTTGTACTCCATCCCTCCACCAATCACGAATTGCTGCTTTTGCGTGACGATCGTGTTGTGGGAGTTACGGAAATAGGCGTCGCCCTGGACCCCATAAATGAGAAAGTCCTTGCCCCCTCGGACCCCGTCGACCCGACCAGCGAATCCGCCGGATAACCGGGCTGGGACCTTGTCGTAATATGCCTTCACGGCGTTGTTACCCGAAAGATTGATCGGCGTTCGGTAGCTGAATCCCATGCTGACCTTTGGATTGTCCTTAGGCACAAAGGTGAATCCGACGATTCCACCAACGCCGGTTGCGGTCTCGTCATTGTCGACGTGAACCGAACCTCGATCTGTGCCGCTCGAATCCACCAGACCGTAGTCTTGACGGTTGACGACGGAAGTCTGGGCGACAACCAACCCGAAGCCAAAGCTGAAGCCCGACTCAGCGGAACTCCCGTAAGAGAGCGTCAGAAAATCGTTCTTGACTTTAAGGAGTTCGGCATAGTTGACGACCGTCAGGTCGCCATCCTGGAGGTTGTTTCCGGTCCGGAAGTCCCGAATGTACCCACCGGTCGTAAATGCGAGACCTATCGAGCCGTTCGTCTTGCCCTCACGTTTACCAATCGGAAACACCAGACCGAGATGAGTGACCGCCCGACTCCCGGCAGAAGAGGTCGTCGCGACCTGTGGATTGTTAAAGTCTCTGCTGACGGTCGTATCCGAATCGGGCAGGTTTCGAAATACGATCGAGAACTGCGGCTCAGTTAGAAACCCGAGGCCCGCCGGGTTGTTGTAGGAGGACAATGTGTCCGATCCAGCGGTATAAGTTCCGCCGCCCAACCCCATCGCCCTGCCGCCGGCATCGAGCGCGTTGATCAAATCAGGAATCTGCGCCATCGAGACCGACGAGAGAACCGCGACTCCTGCGGTAAGTAAGAGCTTCCGTGCTGCTAGTTTCATCGTTATTGAGTTCACCCTAACCGACATTGTCGGGTTATCTGCCGCGACCTGGATTCCTGATCGTAATGACCTGATTCACTCCAACATTACCCGCTCGATCCCGGCACTTGACCACCATCTTAAATGTCTCAGGTAGGTTCGTTTTCCATCGGATCCGACCGGTCCAGTTCAACGTCGTGCCCGAAGCGGCGGCCGAACGGCGAGCCACGAGGCCGATCAAGTGTCCATCGAGATCCTGAAGTTCGATTGAGATCCCGCTCACGTTGATCGACCCGGTGAATTGATCGACGAAGTTGACGACGACCGGAATGTTCGACCTCGGTCGAATCTCGGTTCCAGGGTTTGGCGCCAGAATCGAGCTCACAGGAGCAACGCGGTCGAGCGTAATCGTAATGTTCTGCGAGGCTTCGTTATTGGCCTTGTCCTTGACGGTGATGCCGATTGTCTGTTGGCCGTCGAATTGAACTGAGTTGCTGTCCCAATCGACTTCGAACGTTTCCAGATCGCCGGAGTTGTTTGGAATGTCCTGCGAGTTGACCTGAACTCGCCACTCTTTCAAGTTCGGCTCTTCGAGCTTCACTCGGATGGGAACGACACCTTTAACGAACGCATTGTTGATCGGATTGAATTCGAGAAATTTAGGAAGAACGGTGTCGACAACGACGTGCCGAACTTCTTGGTTGTAACTGTTCCCAGGTTCTGTAACCGTGACCGTGATCGTGTAGTCGCCTTCTGGTGTCGCAGGGTTGAAGTTCAAATTGAGCGATCCATTGACGTTGCCATCGGTATCTGGCTCAAAGTCCTGCGTTACGACGATCGTCTCGTTCGGGTTCGCATCACGCGAGGCGGTCGCCGTCACCTTGGCCTTGACCACAGCCTGGCGCAACTGGAATTTCACCGTGTTCGTTCGTCCCAGAAAGTCGCCGTCGTTCGGTGAAGTCACCGTCAGAGTTCCGGCGAAGGCTGCCGAGGAGACCACGGCCAGGCCGAAGAGTGCAATTCTAGAGATGATCTTCATGTCCGTTCCTGATTGAGGGCGCATGGGACGCCTATTCATTGTAGACGATTGACTTGACGAATTCGGCTACGCCGCCTTCGTTGTTTGAAGCAAAAACCCTTCCAGCTGCAACCTTGACAATGTCCGGCGCATTGGCGACGGCGCCTGAATACCCTGCCCATCCCAGCATTTCGATGTCGTTTTCGTAGTCTCCGATGGCTGCAACCTGTGACGAGTTCAACCCGGCCCGCTCGGCGATTAACCGAAGGCCGGTCAGTTTGTTCGTTCCCGGAGCCACGAACTCCAGGTATTCCGGTTCACTCACGATGGCATTGGCGGTTGAAGGGTCGACCCGTTCTGCGAGCCTGGCTCGATGCAGGTCGATCCGCTCGGGAGCATCGATGAGCAGCAATTTCGTCCTGTGCAATCCGGTCAGGCCCTCCCAGCTCACGCGATGAGGCTCAAGATTCCGCACTCGCTTCAAATAGAGGCGAGACCACTCCGATTCTTCGGCGAGATAAACCTTGTCCTTCGAGTACAGGACCACCTGAACTCCTTCGGCGAGGCAATACTCGAACACAATGCTCGCAGGTTCCTCCGGCAGTTCGACGTGCAGCAATTCCTCGCCGGACTCCCCCAGCACAAATGCGCCATTGCAGCTCACGATCGCGCCATCGATTCCGGCTTCAGCCATGAACGGCTTGATGCTGGCCGCGTTCCTTCCGCTCGCGAGGCAAATCGCCAGCCCGCGCGCCTCTGCTTCACGTAGAGCGTCGGCCCCTGCGGGATGGACTTCGCGCGCCGATGTGAGCAAGGTCCCGTCGAGGTCGACGGCAATGAGCCGAATGTCCATCCTGCCCAAATTATGGGGAAGCGACGCGGTTTGCCGCCTTGAGAACAAATCTTTGCAAGTTGGCGACTGATATTGTAAATCGGGCACGATTCACGGAATAGAAAAGTCGGAAGGGCTAGGATGGCATTCGAAAGCGGCACCTTACTGATAATTCTAGGGATGGGAGGCTAGCGCCATGGCGTTGCCAAATCACTACGCGTTGGTCAAGCGCTACATTGACAAGGCGGTCCAGGACCTGCCTGCTCTGCCCAGCGCGGTGGCGAAACTGCTCCAATTGACCGAGTCTGAGATCGTCAGCGCCGTCGAAATCGAGCGGCTTGTCAGCACAGATCAGGCGATTTGTACGAAAATCCTGCGCGTCGTCAATTCAGCTTATTTTGGGCTCAGCCGTAGAATCTCGAGCATCAACCAGGCCATCGTGATCTTGGGATACCAGCACGTTCGCAACATCGCCTTATCGATCGGCGCGCTGAGTATGTTCAAGTCGCAGTCTCCGAGGATGCGTGAGTTGCATCTCCGTGTGTGGGAGCGCTCTTTTGCGGCGGCCGCCTGCGCTCACGCTATTGCCAAGGACAAAGGTTCCAAAGCGTCCGATCAGGAGCTCGTCTTTGTCGGAGGGCTCCTTCACGACGTCGGCAAGCTATTCCTTCTGAGCTACTTTGCCAGCACCTACGAAGATGTACTGCGATACGCAGAGAGCCGGCAGATCGAGATTCTCGAGGCTGAATCCATCTTGTTGGGGCTTAACCACGCCGAAATCGGCTCGCAGTTGGCCCTTGCTTGGAATCTCCCCGAAGACCTCGTGATTCTCATTGGTCGCCATGAGGGCCCGTTCGACGGAGACCCGATCCCGTCGCTCTACTGCACGCACGCCGGCGATCGCATCGCTTCGTTTGCCGCCGATCCCGATATCAAGGGACCTGGCTGCGCACTCGATCCGGCGGTCGAGGCCTGGCTCGATTACGATGAAGACAAAATGCAGTGGCTCATTCGCGAGACTCAAGTCAAGGTCCATGAGGCTTCCGATCTCTTGGGCTTGCTGTAGGTAAAGGTTCGGGTCTCGACGAGCCGATAATTGTCTTGAGCCGGATTGAACCGGCGATAACGACTATGAGTGTAGGCGGCAGTCTTTCAGGCATCACGTTTTCCGGCTTGGGCAGCGGAATCGATACCGATTCGATCGTTTCGCGCTTGATGCAGGTTGAGAGCATCCCCCTGACACGTCTGAAGCAGCAGCAGGCGATTCTCCAAGGCAAAGTAGCCGTTTTCGCCCAATTTCGAACAACCCTTCGGTCGTTCGCGACGGCTGCCAGCGCACTCAATACGGCAACAGCCTTCAATCCGATCAAAGCCGCCTCTTCCGACTCGACGATCGCGACGGTCACGGCCACAGGAAGCGCGTCCGCCGGTTCCTATGCTCTTGCTGTTTCAAAACTGGCCCAAACCCACAAGATCAGCTCTTCGGCTCAGGCTTCAGCGACAGGTGCCCTCAATCTGACTCCGGGCAAGTTCTCGATCAACGGTCATGTCATCGACGTTGCCGCGTCCGACACCCTAACGAGCATCGCGACGAAGATCAATTCGGCAAACGCCGGGGCCGTCGCAAGCGTGATCAACGGCGGCACGGGCCAAGCTTATCTGACTCTGACCGCTTCCCAATCGGGGAAGAGCGCAGCGATCGCGCTCGGCGACGTAGGCGCCGGCACGGTCCTGAGTTCCCTGGGATTCGTCTCTGGATCGGTTGCCGTTCGAGAGCCGCTGACTCCCAGTGGCGCCGCAAGCGTGGGCTTCTCGAGTTCTTCGGCTTCGCTGCAGACGCTCATGGGATCGTCCGCCATCGGGTCGGGAACTGTGACGATCGGCACGGGCAGCATAAGCATAGACTTCGCAACCGATTCGCTCGATTCGATCGCTGCGAAAATCAATAACCCAGCGAACAACACGGGTGCAACGGCTACGGTCAAGTCCGTCAGCGTCAACGGGACGACTGCCTATCGGCTTGAAGTAACCGGGACCAACACGTTCGGGAACGAAGGCAACCTGCTTCAGACGCTGGGGATCCTCCAGCAGCAGCGAAGTCACGAGGTAGTGGCCGCTCAAGATGCCGAGTACAAGCTCGACGGGGTCAGCTTGACAAGCGCGACGAACGACATCTCAACGGTAGTCCCCGGAGTCACCTTCAGCCTTCTCAAGGCCGACGCGACGACGCCTCCCACGACGACGTTCACTCTGACCCGAGACAATGCGCAAATCGAAAAGTCGGTCCAGAACTTTGTGGACGCTTATAATTCGGTAGTCGACTTCATAAAGAGCGCCAGCCAGTTCGACTCTACGACGTTCGACAGCGGACCCCTTTTTGGAGATCCGGTCGCATCGCAGATCGAAAACACGGTTGGAACGGCGCTATTCAACAATGTTTCGGGCCTAACCGGGACCTACAAGAACCTTTCCCAACTCGGCGTGGCCTTCGATGATAAGGGAAAGCTGACGCTGGACACGGCCGTCCTTGATACCGCCATTGCGGCCGATGCAGATGGTGTAGGAAAAGTGCTCCGAGCCGCAGGATCTTCGACGACGGGTGAGCTGAATTTCGTCTCCAGCACGTCGAAGACTGTTTCCGCGCCGGCAGCGGGATACGCCGTTCACATCACCCAACCGGCAACCAAAGCGACCCTGCTTTCGAGGCCAGGTCTCGATGGGAGCAGCACGCTTCCGGAGACCCTCACGTTCTCGGGAGCGCTCTTCGGAAGCTCCCAATACCAATTTGTCATTCAACCAGGGAGCAGCCTGCAGACCGTGATCGATCAGATCAACTCGGACCCAAGGCTGAGGGACTTGGTGACGGCAACCAATGACGCAGGAACGCTGAGGCTTTCGAGCAAGAAATTTGGGACCCCAGGGAACTTCTCCGTGAAGAGCGATCAAGACGCGAACTCCGGAAATTCGGGGATCGGAACCGACGATCCAGGAGCGCGATATACCGCAGCCCTCGATGTCGCTGGCACGATCAATGGAGAAGAGGCGACAGGCTCGGGCCAGTTCCTCACCGGAAAGAGCGGCAACGCGACGACCGATGGGCTGCAAATCCAATACACAGGAAATGCGCTGAACGCCGATGTCGGAGTCATCCACTTCTCTAAGGGAATTGCGGCAGTCGTCAACGATATGGTGAACGACTACACCGATACCGTGAACGGATTGTTGACGGCCAACGACCAGTCACTCCAGTCTCAGATCGATGATTTGACCCAAGGGATATCTAGCCTGCAGGACCGGCTGACCCAAAAAGAAGCCGACTTGCGCGCGCGCTTCACGGCGATGGAAGAAGCCATTTCGAGAATCAAATCGCAGGCCAACCAACTCGGCGCGATTTCGTCGGCCCGATAGACGCTCAGACGCGCCCCAGTATCTGCTCGCGGTTGAAGAGCCACACGACCAACCTCACACCCAATGCGGCGAACACGAGGTTGATCCCAACGGCGA
Source organism: Fimbriimonadaceae bacterium (assembly GCA_041911835.1). Taxonomy (GTDB): domain Bacteria; phylum Armatimonadota; class Fimbriimonadia; order Fimbriimonadales; family Fimbriimonadaceae; genus JAYROD01. The sequence continues at coordinate 8,492 of JAYROD010000472.1, forward strand.
TGCCGATGTGCCCCCAGTCCGGCTTTCCGAGCAGCGCCTCGCGAATCGCCACCGAACTGTTCAGGATTGGCGTGAACGCAACCCAAGCCTGCTTGCCCAAATCCGTAAAACCGATGAATTGGCTGAAGATCGCCGGCATCAAAACAATGAAGCTGACGAGCGTCAAATACGTTTGGGCTTCGCGCATGTTCTTGGCATAAGCGCTAACCGCCAAAAGCACGCCCCCAAAAAAGCCCACCAGCGGGATCAGCACGAGCATGATTGCGCCAATCGCCGTTATTGAGAAGTGAACCCCCTCTGGAAAAAGGTTCTTTGTGAATGGCAGATTGAGCACGCCCACGACCACCACTCCGACCAAAGAAGTCATGGCGCTCACGAAGCAAACGGTGCAAAGAGCCAAGAACTTGCCCAGCGCAATCTGCCAGCGGTGAGCCGGTGTAATCAGCAACGTCTCCATGGTGCCGCGCTCTTTTTCGCCAGCCACGAGGTCGCTCACGATGCTGAAACCGCCGTAGAATGCCCAAATGACGATGAGGTAGGGAAGCAGGCCTACCAGCATGGAGCTTCCTATACCCTCGGGTTTCGGTACCGCCTTCTTCTCGAGGACGATCGGTTCGGCCAGACCGCTCGAGAGTCCCTTGCCTTTGAAGAGCTCCGCCACGGCGTCGTGATTGGCTTTGCTCACAGAGGCCTCGAGCGCTCCGACGGCGATCTGCGAAGTCGGTTCGTCGTCGTCGTAATAGACCGTCAGCTTCGCGCCACCTTTGGCCAACTCGGTCTCGAAATCAGGGTCGAACTCGAGGACGGCCTTCACCTTGCCTTCTTCCAGCAGCTTCTGACCTTCCGCTCGAGAGGAAGCCTGCGTGACCTGCAAGTCTCTCGATTCCGAAAGCTTCCGCTCGAAGTCCGAGGGTGTGTGGCTGGCGATGATCGCCAGTTTCGGCGCTTTCGGCTTCTTGATCGTGTCGCTCACAAAACCGAAGAGCGCAAGCATCATTACGATGAGGAAGATCGGCGCCACGAAAGCGCCCGTAATGACCCGCCGATCTCTCAACATTTCGCGAGTCTCTTTCCTAAAGATCAGCAGCACCCCTCTCATGCGTTCGACCCCGAAAACTCCGTTGCATAGCCGACGGTCTTGAGGAACGCCTTTTCCATCGTCGCTTCGCCCGTCGAGGCTTTCAATTCGTCGACCGTCCCGCTCCCGCAGATGCGCCCCTCGTGGATCACCGCGATCTGATCGCAAAGCCGCTCCGCCTCGCTCATGATGTGGGTGCTGAACACGACCGTCTTGCCGGAGTCGCGAACGCTTTCGATGAACTCCATGATCGTCTGGCTCGTCACGACGTCCAAACCCGCAGTCGGCTCGTCGAAGAACAAAACCGGTGGATCGTGCAATATCGTCCGCGCTATCGAGACGCGCTGCTTCTGGCCCGTCGAAAGCTTGTCGCAAAGCCGGTGCATGAACTCCTGCAGCCGGAGCTGCTCGATCGCGAAATCGATCCGCTCTTTTAACCGTCCCCCCGTCAGACCGTAAAGCCCCCCGAAGTAGTGCAAAAGCTCCAGCCCCGGCAGCCGACCAGACAGCGCCGGTGACGTCGAGAGAAAACCGATGCTCGCACGGACCTGCGCAGGGGCGGACGAAATATCG
>JAYROD010000473.1:0-2309 GCA_041911835.1 Fimbriimonadaceae bacterium
CAAAGTCCCGTGAACGTCGTAGCACTCCTGCAATCGCATAACGAGCGTTGCCGCTACGTCGACCCGTCGACGCAACCGCGCCATTTGGGGCTGGAAGGGACCGGCGACCCCCATGCTAAAACCTGCGTGGTAGGTGGCGAAGCGAAGCAAGGTATCGAGGAATTCGGTTAGCTTTGATTCCTCCGTTCCCAAAGAGCCGAACTCCCGGCGAAATGCAAAGTAAATATCGTCGGCCCGCTCCTGCTTGCTCGCCTGCGTCCGAAGCGCAATGTAATCCCGAACGAAACCATCGAAGGTTCTCTCGGAGCCTCGAAAAAGGTTCTCAATCTTGCCCCAGCGCGTCTCATAGAGTGTTGTCTGAGTTCGCTCCGGCAATCGCATCAATATGAAATTGCGGATCAGATCTGATTGGCTGAGATCTATCCCTGTTGAGTTAAGGCTCTCAAAAATCAGCTGAGGATCATCTGTTGCTCTATCCAGCGTGACGTCAACGACTATAAGTCTGCCAATCCCCTTGTAGACAAGTGCGGGGCTCGTATGCAGCAACCTCTCTCGGAAGAACTCGTAGTTGTCCCGAATTCGCTCCGATATCTCGACCGGCATATCTTCGCCATATAGGAGTGCATGGAGTGTGGCTTGATCGTGCCGCCTCAGCACAAGTTTGTTTCGTCGTACTCCGTCTTCTTGGACGTTTTTCAGGAAATATGCATCGATTCTCTTCGATGTGGGGCCGTCGTCGCCACCGACCCAGCTTGTATGATCGATGTGGTCACGCAATGCAATCAACAATAGCGTTAGAGTCGTTAGACGTTGCTGCCCATCGATGAGTAGCCAGCGAGTGAATCCGGCCGATGAATCCCCGGTCGAGACGTAGACGACTGAGCCGAGAAAATGGCCATGATCTCCGCCGGCAATGGCGATGGCCATCAGGTCCTTCCAAAGCTGGTCACACTCGGCTTCAGTCCAGCGATAGTCTCGCTGGAATACGGGAACTAGAAACTGAGTGGTACCGTTGATGATGTTCGTAAACGGGCGGTCGATCGCCTTCATCTTGTGAGCTCGCTTCCAGCAGTCAGTTGGAGTGGCCTAAGTGGCACAGGGTCGAGAGAATCGTGAACGAGTGGTCTGAGCGAAGCTTCGCGGCCCGTCGGTGGAAAGCGAATCGCAAATCCTGGGTCGCCGGAGACGCCTGCGCAATGCAATTTGACCAAGTAGTCGCGCTGCATCGACGGATTCTGCGAACCCGAAGCCCACTGTCACGGTCCCTTCATTCAGCGCCGTTAAGGATGCCGGCGAGCGTCTTGGCGTCATCGCGGTCCAGGAAGAGATGCTCAAGCGTGCACCGGCCGAACTCATGGACGAGTTCGAGCATCCGCACCGGGTAGTTCCCGTAGCGATGCGTGGCAGTCGCCCTGCAATTGGGAGAATGGCGGTAGACGCCGTAGCTCCGAGGCTGGGTCAGAGTGCCGGCGGGGCGAACATCAGCTGTCGAAACCGCCCGACTGACGATCGCCCCCACACTCTCGCGTCCGACAGGTCTACGTGGTGCCCGAAGGGTGGCCATACGCTCCTCCCGGTGCCTACTATGGTTTGACTCGCACCGATCAAGTAGCCTGGTTCAAGCAGAAGGAGCCCGTTTTGACGCTCATCAAGGGCGAACTTACCGGCCGCCTCCGATCGTCAGGCGCCGTCGAAGGTCGATTCACCACGATCGACGAACCGCTTCATCGCCATTGGCATTATCTAAGCGCGAGGAAATGCGGGGCGGTGGCGACGTCTTGGGCACCGCGCGCGCCCGATTTGCCATCTTATGTGGAGCAATCAACGCGCCGCTCCGCAAACCCATTTCTGTTCCGAGAAAGGATCTCCCTTGCCCTGGCTCGCAGCACTGGCGGTCGCGCTCGCGGTCGCCTGCTTCAACCTCGCACGGGCCGGCGTCTGGGTGACGGTCCTCGGGTGGGCCATGAAGGGTTCCCTCGCCGTCCTCGCCCTGGCTCTCGCCGTGCTGGCCATCGTGGTCGTCCGGCATCGCGACGAACGTTAGTCCTCAACCTTTCTCTATCCGTGTCCCGCACCCGCATCTGATCTAGCCGCACCCGGTACCACCCCACCGAGCCCGGTCCGCAATCCAAGCGGCCGGGCTCTTCTTTTTGCCCACACGAAGGTGATGTAATGACCCACTGAATTCCTGCTCAGGTCACAATCCCGAAAGGACGACGACATGAGCGCAGTGATGGAAGAAGACATCAAGCGGTGGACGGCGCGGCGCAAGGCCGCGCTGGTGCTGGAGATCATCCAGGGCAAGACGA
>JAYROD010000474.1:0-12483 GCA_041911835.1 Fimbriimonadaceae bacterium
CATAACCGCTTGGTCGCGGGTTCGAATCCCGCCGGGCCCACCATTGCTTTGACCGATGAGGGCGCAAAAGTGAACCCAGCGAACAGTTCGACTATGGCGTCATTGTGCCGGCACGAAATACTGAGGCATTGTGGAAATAGCGGTTGACAGTGTCCCAGTCGACGTTACGGCCGTTGGTGACCCAAAGGTGTCGAGCCGAGTCCACGAACCGGACGGTATCGGAATGTCGGCGATGATTCCATTGGGAGTCGACTTCCAGACCACGTAGGCGAGCTGAGACCCCTTTGAAAACTTGTAGACATATACATCGGGGCCGTAAGATCCGCTGACGCGTTCGAGGAAGTGGTATCCATCGAGAGTTGCCGCCAAGGTCTTGCTGGCCTGATAGACCTGCTTAGGCTGTCCGTTCTTCGTGATTACGCCGAAGTTATCGCCAACGATGCTGCTGTTGTTTCCGGCGTCATGCCAGGTGTACCAAATCGTCATTCCAACGTTGCTCGCCATGTCGGTGAGGAACGTTCGAACGAGCCATCCGCCCTGCTCGTCGCCTGAAATCTTGTCCATGCTAACGTAATTGCCTGTGGAGCGCCCGATCTCGGTGTCGTAGATCGGCTTGTCTGAGGCGCTGTATTGCGCCAAAATCGCTCTCAGGTAGGTGTAGTCGCTTGCTGCGGTTTCCGGTTCGCTGGGGCGATAGCTGTGTACCGAGATGGCGTCAAGCTGTTTGAGGAGGTCTCTGCGCCCAAGTTCGCGGATGAATGTGAGCGCTCCATAGTTCTCATCACCGTCCTTCAGGTTGGAGACTGAGGGACCCACGATGAATGCATTGGAGTCGGCATTCCGCATTGCTGGGATGACCGTCTGCATCAAGTCGGCATAGAGATGCGAAATAGGGGTGGTCACGCCGCTCGCAAGCTTCCAGAAGCCAGGCTCATTTGGCTCGTTCCAAATCTCCCATACGATGTTCTTGCCCTTGAAATGGGTAGCTGCTGCCGCAGCGAATCGCGCGAACGCCGCTCGACCGTCATCGGTGTATGGAGCATTCCCGCCATCATACAGCGGGTTTCCGTAGTCGAGAATGAACACGATCCGAATTCCGCGCCTAGAGAGGGCATCCACCATGGCGTCGTAGTTCTGATCGCCCGCGAAATTGTATACACCCGGCGACTTCTCGACCGATGCCCAAACGAAATCGAATCGGACGACTTTGTAGCCTCCCGCTGCCAAAAGGTCCCACTCGGATTCCGGTTTGACAGAATAGTCGATGCAAATGCCGAGATTCTGAGTGAATGGGCCGGTCGGACCACCTAATTCTAGCGGAGGCACTATGATCGGGGACGGTGGAAGCGTGATCGGCGGGTTCGGCGAGGGCGGTTGGGGGTTGCTCGGTGGGGAAGGTGGCTGCGTAGTGACCGGAGGCGCGCCGGAACCCGTCAACGTCGTCGTGACCAGATTGCTTCCTGTACCGCCGCCTCCGCCTCCGCAGCCTGCGGCCAGCAACAACAAAGCTGGAATCACAATTGTTGGACGCCTGAAGGACCAAGGCAGGTCCATGCTTAAGGCGCTTTGGTCCGAATTGACTACCCAAGGGAACTGGAAAGACATTGCTTGCTCACCGATCGAATTTCTGAGCCCGTTGAGAGCCGGCAATGCCGGCAACCCTATCAGGGGCACGGTACTTTTATCGGGGAGCAGTGAGCGGAAACTTAGGGAGAGACCGCCTGGAAGGCGCAGCGTTCATGCCGAATCGCTAGTTCTTGGTCAGGATCAAATACGTTGGCTCTGGACCCGCTGTGACGCTGGCATAGCCGGTGCTTGGAGGCAAGGCAACCGTGTCGCCAAGCATTCCACATTGCGACCAATTGCCTGAATCGAGGGGGATGATGCCGGGATACGACTGCCCGTCCGTGGACCACAGCACGATAACCGTTCTGGCCGCCCCGGAAAATTTGGCGGCCCGGGCTCCCTCGCCGAGAGAGAAATTCGGTTGTTCCGTCAGCACGGTACCTGCCAAATTCCGCTGGAGTGTTCCCGCTGCGAAATACGCAGGTCGAGGCACGGAGCCACCCATCTGGGTCATCCCAAAGTTGCCCCCGTAGGATCCCGGATCGTTGCTGGAATTCGTCCAGGTGTACCAAATCGAGAGCTGAACTCCCGAAATCAAATCCGCAAGCCGGGTTCGAACCAGGATGGAAGCCTGTTCACGATCGCTGATCTGTGTCCCGCTGGGAGGCGCTCCGGTCGATTTGCCACACTCCGTGTCAATAATCGGGAGATTGATCGCACCCACCTGGTTGAGGGCAGTTCGCAACGAAGCATAGTCCGACGCGGCTGATTCTGGCGGAAGATCGCGATACGGGTGTACCGAGACAGCGTCCGCGATTTGGAGCACTCCGGATCTGCCGAGTTCGCTGATGAAGTCGATGGTAGAAGGGGTGAGCCTTGAGACAGCACCGACGGCAATATAGGCGGAGGGGTCTGCGACTCGAATCGCTGGGATTACCTTCTGGCAAAGCAGGGCGTAATTGGTGCTCGGAGCATTCGGCGATTCGGGAGACTGATTCCAAAAAACACCGTCATCAGGTTCGTTCCAGATTTCCCAGATGACGTCTTTTCCGGCATATCGCCGCGCGGCTGCTGCGGCGAAGGCGGCAAAAGCAGAACGGCCGGCGTCCGAAGTGGGCGCTTTCCCTTGGTCGTAAAGCGGATTCCCATAGTCAAGGATGAAGAGTGGGCGAATGTGCCGAGCGATCAAGGCATCGACAAGTGCATCGTAATTCTGTCCGCCGTGAACGAAGTCATAAACTCCGGCCTGCTTTTCGACGGTCGCCCACTGCAAATCGAACCGAATGACGCCCACTCCCGAGCCTGCGATGAGGTCCCATTCCTGGGGAGACTTCACCGAGTAATCGATGGTGATGCCGAACGCTTGGCTCAACGGCTTCGGAGGCCGCCAAGAGATTGGGGGCGGGGTCGTTTCTGGCGGGGGCTGGGTCGTCGGAGGAGGCGCTGGATTGGTAACGGGAGGAGTCGGATTCTGCGTGACCGTCACTCCGGCCGAGCCACCTCCACCACCACAGCCAGCCGCGCCCCAAGCAAGGAACGCCGCGGCAGCCAATAACCGTTGCCGTCTTCCTCGAACTAAGCCTTTCAAATCAAATTCCCAAGTGCCAGACGGAACACCCTGCCAACCTTGGCGATCCTGTCCGGCTCAAATCCACCCGCACAATTCGGCAATCCGCCTTCACAGGGGTCCTTTCATGATAGACGTTTTAGAGCGAATCGTCATCGCCGATTTCCGAAGAATCACAATCGGGGAGCGGTTTCCAATACAATAAGGGAAGTAGAGGAGCAAAAATTTCGAATGGCCGCACACTCGCATCTTGAACAAACGAACGAACTGATCAGAAGGTTGGATGAAGCCGTACTGAGGGAGGATCCCAATATTTGTTGTGGCTATGTTAAGGACGCGCTTGAAAAAATCATTTCAGAGGGCGCGGACTTCGTGGATGCCGAATTCCTCCGGCCGGCTCCGGACAAGTATGCTCGGCGGCTATTCCACCTCGACCCGCTAGGTCGATACTCGGTTCTTGTCATGGTCTGGGACAAGGGGCAAGGCACTGCTCTTCATGATCACGCCGGAATGTGGTGCGTGGAGTGTGTCTATAAGGGCCGAATCAGAGTTAACAGCTACGCCATCCAGGGTTCCGATGAGGACCCTTGCGTGCAATTCACAATGGAGAAGACCGTTTTCGCCGGTCCGGGTGAGGCGGGGGCCTTGATCCCGCCATTTGATTACCACACCATCGACAACCCTGACGAGACCCCGGCTGTCACCATCCACGTCTACGGCGGGGAGATGACTTGGTGCCACGCTTTCGTGCCGATCGAGGGTGGCTATCGTCGCGAGACTCGAGAATTGGCCTACACCGAGTAGGCGTCGTCGCTCGGGCGCACCGCTCGGTCCATCCAAAGGGGTCTGCGTAGCCCTCCCGGTCCGGGGGCCGGCTTGGTCAGCTTGAGCCATTCCTGATAGGCCTCTTTTGACTTGTTGAGGTCGACCTGGATGTCACCGTATTGATCTTCGGCGTGCGCTCTGCAGACCACGACGCGCTGATGCCAGCAGTGCTGCCCCGAAATCGGGTCGGGCTGAACCGAGAAGGTGAGGTTTTGGTGGACACCGCCGTCGGTCCACCAAATGCGTTGGGTGTCCTTGTCTTTGCTTTCGTAGGGGGAGATGTCTTCCAATCTGCGGAATTGGAGAATCCCCGGAGCGATTTCTTGTCGCTCCACTTTGACGCCTGCCATACGGTCCGTGCCCTCATCGTTGAGCTTCCACCGGCCCAGGTGATGAGAGCAGGCGATGATCCCCGGGCGCATCCCCTCCGTGATCCAAACTTTGTTGACGTAATAGCCAATTCTCGTCGACACTCGGACCAGGTCACCGGTTTTGAGCCCAATCTTCTCGGCGTCCGACGGATGAATCCAAACCGGATTCGAGTTCGATAGCTCATAAAGCCACTTGGCATTGGCTGACCTTGTGTGAATAAGGGTCGGCAATCGGAAGGTCGGCACGAGGATGAATTCGAATTCGCCTTCTTTTCTACTCTCTCGGTGAACGTGGCTCTTGATGTAGGCAGGCATCGAATACTGCGGCCAGCCCCAGTCGATCATCGTTTGGCTGAAAAGCTCGAGCTTCTTGCTAGGGGTGGTGAATCCCTTTGGTCCGTCCGGGGTTGGCGTAGTGTACGAGCCGTACGCTTCTTCCTGCACCGCAAACGCCCCATATTTGACCATGAAGTCATAGGGATTCAAACCTTCCGCAGCCGCGGCCTCAGGTAGGCCAGGAACCGAATTTTCAAAGATCCAGCGGTAGTACTCCTGAATCTTGATCTTCTCGCCCGGACGATAGGGCGACTCGAAGTACTTTCGCACTCCAAGAGACCCGTCCGGATCGATCCGCCAAGAGAGCTCGATCCAAAACTCCGTCTCTTCCCACGTTTCTCCTGGGTTCGCTTCATACGTGAATTCAAACGTTTCTCCGTCCTTTTCTCTTGCCACCCGCTGCACCGGCTGTCGGAACCCGATCCATTTCCCTGCGTGCGTTTCTTGGCTCATGAGATCGTAGCGCTCGGCGCCGTTGCCCATCGGCAGAACGTAGTCGGCGTATTGCGCCGTCTCGTTCCAGACCGGCGTCAGCGCCCCATGAAGTTCGATCTTGCTTTCGTCTTTGAGCACTTTCTCCCACATCAGTCCGTCGGGATTGGTCCAAACCGGGTTGTAGACACGTGTGAAATACGCAGCTACTTTGCCTCGCCCCTCTTCCAAGAAGTGGGGAAGCAGGATCGACATCTCGTGATAAGCGAGCGGATATTCGAGAGGATAGAGCAGATCATTCCAGACCTTTTGCGGGGGTGGCTTGAGGAACGTCGCAGGGACGTATTTGTTGTCCGTATTCAGGTTCGTGCCACCCTCGGTCCCAACTGCACCCATCAGCACGATGATGAATTCGAGGCATCTCGAAACCTGCCATCCGCCAAGGTTTCCGGCGGCGGCGTTACGCCAAACGTGCGAGGCCACGGCGGTTCCGGCTTTGCCGATTTCTCTCGCGATTTCTCTGATCGCGTTTGCATCTACACCGCACTCTTCAGCCGCGGCTTCTGGAGTGGCGAAAGCGTAATGGGCTTTAAGGGCTTCGATGAAGGCGTCGAAGTGCAGGCCCCTTCCCTCGTCTTGGTTCGTAAATGAGGGAGGGGGTTGGGGGTGGGAAATGTCCGGGTTCTGCAGATGGGCCAAAGCTTCTCGCCAATTCACCCAATTTTCGACAAACTCCCGATTGTATAGCCCTTCATCCAACAACACCTTCGCAATCGCCAACAGTAACAAGGCCTCCGTTCCAGGCCATGGCGCCAGCCACCAGTCTGCCTTCGACGCGGTGTTCGACAAGCGCACATCGATCACGCAAACTTTCGCGCCGGATTCTTTGCCCTCGATAATCCGCTGCGCATGTGGATTGAAGTAGTGGCCGGTTTCCAGGTGAGAGGAAAGCAGCAGGATAAACTTCGCGTTCGCATGGTCGGGTGAAGGACGGTCTGCTCCAGCCCAAAGCGCATAGCCGACTCTCGCCCCAGAAGAACAGACATTCGTGTGAGAGTTGTGCGCGTCGACCCCCCACGCCTGCAGCACACGGTTGACGTATCCGTCCTCGCCGGGCCGACCGACGTGGTACATCACCTCGGTCTTGCGGTCTTCTTGAATCGCCTTCCGAATCTTTGCGGCAAAGGTGTCGAGCACTTCGTCCCAGCTCGTTCGCTCCCATTTTCCCGTGCCTCTTTCGCCGCTTCTTTTTAGCGGATAGAGAATGCGGTTCGGATCGTTGATTTGGTTGATCGTCGCAGGACCCTTCGCGCAGTTTTTTCCTCGGGAACCGGGATGATAGGGATTGCCTTCTAGCTTTCGAATTTCATAAGTCTTCTTGTCGACGAAAGCCATCAATCCGCAGGCTGCCTCGCAGTTAAAACAGATCGTCGGCACGAGTCGATAGCGCTTCTCCACCTTCTTTGGCCATTCGTCAGGATCGTGTTCCATCCAGTCGTCCCATTGGTCGACCGGAGGGAAGGACTCCAGCGGCGTCGTGGTCATCTTGTCAGGGTCGTGTGAGCGCATAAGGAGTTGGCAGTTAGCAGTTCGTAGTTAGCAGAAGTGGGAAAGACATAGTGGTTAAGAGAGAGGTGGAAGTTGTCCAGCGCGGACGAAGGCGTATTCGTAGAGAAATAGCCCGAGCGCAGCTATGCAGCAGCCAAATCGTACAGCAAACTCGTTGGGTATTGCCACAATCCCTGATAGTACTAGTAGCACCACGCCAAGCCAATATGCGGACAGCGGGCCCGCCTTGACTTTCAACAGATACGCAGCAGCCTGTTTACCGTTATCTGTTGGATGATGACCTGCCTGCTCAAGGAACATGAACACTAGCAAGAACAGAACCGCAATTGCGTAGAAGAAAGCCATGAACTCGGGATCGCCATCGACAATCATATAAACGAGGGTGCCGCTGACAATGGCTTGAAGGATGAGGTGTGTGAAGAGCCAATTGCCTTCCCATAAATCCCGGCCCTTGCATTGCCTAAACAAGAACGCAGTGTATCCAGCGACCAGCAATCCAACCGCCGCATTCGCCCACCGCAGCGGCTCGACATACTCCACAAGTCCTGCGGGCCTCAAGAAGCCAATCAGCAAAATCAATGCAGACAACCCGCAAAACACTGTCAACACGATCCCACCCTTCACCAACCAACTCTTCCAATTCGGCCGTGTGAAGAGTTTATAGAAATGCATCGGCTTCGCTAAATCTTCAATCAATAAGAACACGGTGATCATCGAGAAAACAAGTGCAACAGTTTCTGGCATCCACCACGGTACATCCTTCACGCCAAGAAAACCAAGAAACGGCGCCAAGATCGCAGCCCCTGCCGCAATCCCTTTCGTCAACAAATACAAAGCAACGGGCCAGCCCCATTCAATCTTATGATCGACCGCCAACACTTCTCTTGCATCCGGCTCCGTCGCCACAGAAGTCGGCCAAGGCTCCGGCTTCAGTGCCCTCCGCTGGGACCAAAGATAAGAATCACCCTTCGATGCAGCGCCAGGATTCAGCTGCACATCCTCAGCGCCCAAATAAAACACATTAGGCCCCGTGCCTTGCTCCGGTCGACGTGCTTTGAGCAAATGCTCCTTCCGCAACAATGAAACGCGAGACGAAGGATCGTCAAAATCCCCAGGCACGATCGCGCCGACCGGACACACCGTCACACACGCCGGTTCCAAACCGTTCTCTACCCGGTGAGCGCAGAAATGGCACTTCTCGACCGCCTTAATGTCTTCGTTGAGATATATCGCGTCATAGGGGCAAGCCTGCATGCACGCTCGACACCCAATGCACGCGTCACGGTCGATATCGACAATCCCATCCTTGCGCTTCGATAGCGCATTGACTGGGCAGATCGTCACGCACGGCGCGTCGGTGCATTGGTTGCATCGCTGGACGAGAAAGAGCCGACGAATGTCCGGAAAGGCACCAACCTCGGTGTACTTGACCGAGGTCCGAAACCCCCCGACGGGGACATTGTTCTCGGCTTTGCAGGCGACGGTGCAGGCATGGCAGCCGATGCAGGTCTGCTGGTTGATGACGAACCCGTACTGCACGGGCGAATTCTACTCGGGGTTGGGCCAGAATGGCTGGGGGCCGGTGTAAGTGCCGGCCCCATTTAGGATCACGCTGCAGAACCTCTGTGGCATGGCACGCTGTCGGACCGTAGGTCGAATGTTTCGAGATCGGGAAGCTGCTTGATGCTCCCATCGGGTTGTTCTTTACGAATAATCATGTATGGCTCCTTGAACTTCGCCTCGATAGGCGAAGGAATAGAGCGAGTGTGTCGCGCCTCCCTGACAAAACCCTGACAAGATTTCCAGGCGCGTCAGAAGCCGTTGAATCCCAATCTGCTTGCGTCATTTGGAGACAGGGCGAGCCCTTGGGCCCATGCGGACTCGAACTTCGTCTCTTGAATCTTGGACCTGAGCGCCCCGAGCTCCGCTTCGAGCTGCTTGCGTTCTACCGGAGGCAGAGGAGAGCCGATCTTCTCCCGGATCGCGTGGGCGGCAGCGTACAGCTTGACGGCCGCCTCCCATTTGGACTGTTCTGCCGCGCAAGCCCCCAAGCCTTGGAGGGAGTAAGCAACGCCCCAGAGATTCTGAAGATCGCTCCGAATCTTCAGGCTTTCCCGCAGCAAGTCGGTGGCCTCGGGCACCCTTCCCTCCAGCCGAGCCAGGTTGCCTTGATTCGCCAGCAGCGTCGCGGTGCCCCATTTATCCCCCAGAAGGCGATAGGCTTCCATTCCCGCGTCGAGTTCGCGTTTTGCCATTTCAAAGTCTCGCAAGTTCATGGCGACGAGTCCGAGGTTGCTGTGGAGGGCGGCAATGGCCCTCCGATCTCCTAGTCGCTGCTGTATCTCGAGCGATTCAGCGAACAGATCTCGCGCCCGATCGAACTCTCCTTGCTGCCGTGCGATGATTCCCAGAGAGTTGAGCGACCGAGCCCTGCCGCCAAAATCGCCAATCTGGGTTCTCAGGGAAAGGCTTTCCAGAAGATGCTCCGTAGCTTCTTCATACCGGCATTGGTCGGTCAAAACGATTCCGAGCCAATTGAGAATGTTCGCCAACCCAAACTCCTCTCCCAATTCCCGGCGAATCGCTAGTGTCTCCGAGTAGAGCCGATGTGCCTGCTCATAGTCGCCTTGCTCATAGGCGATGCTCCCGATGGAGTTGAGTGCAAGGGCTTCGCCATCTCGGTCTCCCAGCTTTCGGCTGAGTGGGAGCGACTGCTCGTGGTAATCGAGGGCTTCGGAGTAGTCGCCTTGGAGGTAAGCCAGTCTTCCGATGCCGTTGAGCGCCTTGCTGAGGAGTTGCTCGTACTTCTCGACGCCAGGGATACTCAGGACATGGGCGAGTTGCGATCGACCCTCTGACAAATATCCACGAACAAACCCGAATCGCCACGCTCCGACGCAAAGCTTGAGCGCCGTTTCCGGATCTGCACAGTCAATACTCGAGCGGAGAGCCGCGAGGATGTTCTCATGGTCCGATTCCAGGCGGTCGAGCCATTCCGATTGGCTGCGGCCGATGAGGTGGGGTTCGGCTTCGAGCGCCAACTGTGCGAAGTAGAGCCGGTGGGATTTGGCGACGGCGTTTTCGGCCTCCGGCGAGAGCGTATCCTTTCCATAGGCGCGTAGGGTCTCGAGCATCCGGAATCGGAGGACGCCATGAGGGCCTTCTTCTGACAGGAGCATGGAGAACTCGCGGAGGTCCGCGAGTTTATCCAAGATCACGGGGTCCCGGGTGACCGCTTCGGCCGCTTCAATGCCGAATCCTCCTCGAAAGACGCTTAGAATTCCGAAGCATTCTTGAAGCTCCGGCGTGAGCATCTTGAAGCTCCAGTCGATGGCGCTTCGGATCGTCTTGTGTCGTTCTGGCACTCCTTTGGAGCGAGTGGAGAGCAGGTCGAGCTTTCCGCCGATCCTATCGAGAATCTGCGTCGGCGAAAGTACCTGGGACCTGGCGGCGGCGAGTTCGATGGCAAGCGGCATGCCGTCGAGGTATCGACAGATTTCTGCGATGGATGCGATGTTAGCTTCGGACGTCCGAAGGTCGGGCCGGACGGCCAGGGCACGATCGACGAAGAGTTGCACGCTGGGGGTTTCCAGCGCTTCTTCGGTTGAGGCTTCAGCGCTCGGCACCGACAGAGGTCCCACCTGCATTTCAACCTCGCCTTCAATCGACACCCGCTTTCGGCTCGTCGCAAGGAGCCGGCAAGCGGGATTGCGCGTCATGAGCTCCCTGATCCATTGTCGCGCGTCGTCGTGCCCGGCCGGCACTTCGGGCAGCAGCTGTTCGAGGTTGTCCAAGACCAGGAGATTCGGCTGGTTTCCCAGGCGATCGGAGATGAGTTCGATCATGGGCCGCTGGGATGCCGCAGAGAGACCGAGTTCCTTCCCCACGGCGTGAGCCAGGGCCTCGACGGATTGCGCTTCTGCCAGGTCGACGAAATGTGCTGGCGCGCCTTTGGCCGCTTCGAAGGCCCGTGCCGACTGGAGCGCCAGGCGGGTCTTGCCAATGCCACCTGGGCCGGTGACGGTGACCATCGGCGTCCCGGACTCGAGCAGGGAGAGGATCTGGCCCGCTTCGGTCTCTCTGCCGAAAAATCGACTGAGGCGCAAGGGCAGAGCGCTATCGGTTCGGGATTGGCCGATAGTCGGAACGGAAGGTGGAAGTTGGCCCGGTCTCAAGAGCAGGTGAGCGGGAGGATGAGTACCGGCGAGAGGCACGAGGTCTTGGCCCTCGAGCATGAACGCCGTTTCTGCTGTACACCGAATGGAATCATCGTCGGCGAGTTCGAGAAGCGCGAGGCACCTGTCGAGCGCGGTCGAGGTGGACTCCGATGTGCTCATGGCGACGGGAGCTCCATTGACCTGAAGCGCGAATGCCGCCGCTTCAGAGGGTCGAGAGAATGCTGCTGCCCAGATGCCGCCTTCTACTTTGAGCTCATATTCGGCTTCAGGTCTTTTCGATGCTTGCTGCGTGGCGACGATGGTCAAGGCGCCACCGGCCGGAAGACTGGGAACCTTGACGGCTGCGGTCGATTCTTCCTTAGAAACCTCGGGAACGGATCGGAAGAGCGCTTTTGTCTCCTCAGAAGGATCGAGACCCAGGTCACGGCGGAACACCAATTTGAGTATGCGGTACTGCTTTTTGGCGGCTTCAAGATCACCCGTCGCCAGGCAATATCGGATGACCGCTTGATGCAGCTCTTCACGTAGAGGGTCGGCAAGCGCTGCCTCTCGGCTGATAGAAAGGGCTTTCCCGATATCGCCCAACGCCTCATAGTGCTGACTCACGGACGTTAGGGCGCTGATGTAGAGATCTCGCAGCCGCTCGCGCTCCTCGAGGTTCCAGGTCTCGTAATAGCCAGGCATGAAATCGCCAGCATAAAGCGCCGTTGCTTCGGCCAAGGCAGCGAATGAGGCAGGATCGGGCGGGTCCATGGCTCGGAGGCGGTCGGCGCGCTTCAGCGCGTCGAGGAAATCGGCGTGGTCCGTGGAAACCGCTTCCGGATTGATCTGTAGGTTGAGCCGGTCGGCAATCAGGACTGATCCGGATTCCACTCCCGCCGGTTCAAGCTGGCTCCGCAAGGAGGACAGGCACTGGCTCAGGCTGTTACGGCCCAGCGCCGGTTCGACTTCGGGCCACAGCATTTCGCAAATCTCCTCGCGAGGATGGGGGCGGTGCCTGTAGGTCGCCAAATAGCCAAGGAGGACGCCCGCCTTATACGTGCGAAAGCGCCCAATGGACTGGTCCCCCCGATGGATGCGAAGCGCCCCAAGCAGCTGGACCCGGCAACGTGCGTTCATTCCCACGCCGAGTATAAGAGATTCGCTTGGCGAGTTGCGCTATTTGGCCGGGCTCGGCAGCACCTTTCTGGCGACATAGAGATCACCGGAGAAGCTCCAGTCACCCTTGTTGTTCGGAGTCTCCGTCCAGATGACGTAGGCGCGCTTCGAGTCGGCTGCGCATGATAGAAAGTCCAGGGGCGGCCGCTTGCAAATGACATCATCCGATACGCGCTCGGACTCTCCGAAACCTTTGTTGAGGTCAGAACACGTTGCGAACCGAACATGCCACTTCGTGAGGATTCCGTCCGCTGCTGCGGCGTTTCCCACTCGATTATCTTGGAACGCAATATGGATTCTGCCGGAGGGGTCGGCGCAAGCCCAAGGCATGGTCTCGATGTAGATTCCGCCATCGGTTTTTTTGGCTGCCTCGAAGCTTCTGATGGAGGCTTCGATTTCTTGGGTGGAGAGCACGGTTCGACCGGGGCCAAACGTCTTGCCGCCGTCGATGCTGACTTTGTAATGCGTCAGCATCGGGTGG
>JAYROD010000475.1:0-4037 GCA_041911835.1 Fimbriimonadaceae bacterium
GCAACGGGTTTCAGCCGGCTGACCAAGCCGGACCTCGGTTCGAAATATTTCGGAGTGCGGCAAGACATCACCGCATTCACGGATTTCATTCGCAATTGGCTCACCAAGCACCAACGATGGAATTCTCCTCTTTTCGTCGCCGGCGAAAGCTATGGCGGCATTCGCGGATCGGGTCTGAGCTATAGCCTGTTCCGCGCAGGTATCGCACTCAGCGGCTTCGTCAGCATTTCTGGAACGAGCAACTTCATGACGCTCGACGGCATGCGCGGCAACGACGTAACGTATATAGGCTTCCTTCCATCCATGGCCGCTTGCGCTTGGTATCACCACCGACTCAATCCCCGTTTCAAGTCGGTCGACGCGGTCGTGAAAGAGGCAGAGACTTGGATCGACCAAGAATATGCAGCTGCTCTTCAGAGAGGCGACAGCTTATCGGATAAGGAAAAAGATCATGTCGCGGCAAAGCTATCCGAGTACCTGGGGATCAGTAAAGCCTATTGCCTCGGTGCGAATCTCCGAGTTTCGGAGCGGATGTTCTTTCGCGAGCTGCTTCGCGATCAGGGTCTTACGATCGGCAGATACGACGGAAGGCTGGTCGGCAAAGAAGAATTGAAGGTAGGGGACCGGGGTTCTGGAGACCCTTCTGACGAGGCAACGACCCCGCCTTTTACTGCAGCCATCAACGACTATTTCGAAAAGGATCTGATGATCAAGACGGACCTTCGATATCTGAACTCCGGGAACGTTAATCCGTGGCAGGAACCAGAAGGAAGCTACGCCGAGACGGCTACTGACCTTCGCAATGCTATCGCACGGAATTCGCATTTCCGCGTGCTCTACTGCTGCGGCTACTATGATCTTGCTTGTCCGCTGTACGGGTCTATCTATACCGTCAATCACATGGGACTAGATGCGGAGTCCCGATCGAGAGTGGAGTTTGCTTATTATCCGGCGGGCCACATGATGTACATCGAGAAGTCGTCCCGACAAAAGCTCCATGACGACGTCATGCGGTTCGAGGCCGAGTGCCTTTCTGGAAAATAACCTGAGCGACACTTTTGGGGGATCGGCGGCACGCCGCGTATCGTCGATCCCCGTCTACTTGCTCCGAGTGACTCCTGCAAGAACCTCCGCCGCACGGGTCAATTCCGCCCTGGAATTCAAGATGTCCGGGCCGAATCGGATGAGATTGCCACGGGAGTCGGTATTCACTCCGGCCACCTTGAGGCGCCCCGAAAGAGCGTCGGCCCCGGAGGATGGCACGAGCGAGAAAGCCCCGAACGCTTCGGGGCGTTCAGGTGCAAAGTGTTCGATTCCTGCATCCCGAAAGCTCTTGCGAAGGGCCTCTTGCTGCGCGAGGCTGTAATCTCGCAGTCGCTGCACTCCGAGAGCCAGGGTCAGCCGTAAGCCCGAGAACGCTTGGTATGCGGTGATTACCGGTGGCGTCGATTCGAGCCATCCGTCGCCCCCTGACGCCGTCTCCGCGCCATTGTCTCGCTCGTAAGAGAATGGATCGCGCTTGGCAAACCACCCAGTGTCCAAGGTCTTGATACGGCCGTCGAGATGCTTGGGATGGATGGCTAGCCAGCAAGCTCCCGGACCGCCTCGGGTGTACTTATACGAACCCCCGATCATGAAGTCCACTTCGTCCGCTTCCATCCGCAGCGGGATCACTCCCGCAGCATGGTAGACGTCGACGAGCACTAGGCTCCCTCGCTCGTGCGCCGCCGCGATCAGGTCGGGTAGGTCCGGGAGGATTTGGCCCGTTGAAAAGCAGACCTGAGAAACCACGACTAGGTCCGTCTCACCGTCGATCGCCTTAATGATGTCAGACGATTCGTAGAGTCCGATCCCTTGATCCGACCGCGACGGAGATACCCACTCCACTTCAGCCCGACCCTTCCCTGCATAGGTCTTCAGAATGAAGTCGACGCTGTCGAATTCGCTTCGCGTTGAGACGATCCGGAGGGGTCTCAGCGAGCCATCTCCTGGCAGAGCGTTCAGGACCGCTCTCAGACCTTGGCCCGCGGACGTTTTCGGAACGACCGCATCCGGGCGACTCAATCCAATTAGCTCGGCAACCAGCGCCCGGAATCGGTCGATGGCTGCCGGCCAAGCATCCTCTTCCCACGATGCGTCGAGGCGCGAATACCAAAGTGCCAAACCTGCCGCAACGTCCCGCGCCGCCTGATCCAGTGGCCGTCCCAGCGAGTGGTTTGCGAGATAGATTTCACGGCGGGCACTGCAGCCCTCGATGACACGACGGAACAGCGGCCAAATGTGCTCCCGCAGACCGGATTCGGTGAGCGGACCGTCTCCAAGCGACTCGACGGCCGACTCGATGTCGTCTTTCATGTCCCGATGACCGTGCGCACTTCCCAGAGTTCAGGGAATAGCCGAATGTCGAGCCCCTTTCGAAGGAATGGCACGCCAGAGCTTCCTCCAGAGCCGGTTTTGAATCCGATAATCCGCTCGACCGTCTTCACGTGACGGAACCGCCACAGCGCAAAATGCTGCTCGACGTCGACCAGCTTCTCGCTCATTTCATAGGCGTCCCAGAACTCGTCTGGCCGATCATAGATCTGCTTAAAAACCTGGATGACTTGTGGGCTTGACTCATAGGGCTGAGACCAATCTCTTTCAAGGCTCGTCGCAGGGAGTGAAAACCCTCGCCTCCCGAGATGCCTCAAGAACTCGTCATAAAGGCTCGGAGCATTCAGCAGAGCTTCGAGTTCCTGATAGACTTTTCGATCGTGCGCAAACACAGCCAGCATGTTCGCGTCTTTGTTCCCCAGCAGGAACTCGATCATGCGATTCTGGAATGACTGCAGCCCGCTGGCGCGACCAAAGACCCCGCGAAACTGAGCATATTCGCTGGGGGTGAGGGTTTCCAGGACGGCCCATTGTTCGAAGAGCATCCTCTGAATCTGCTTGACTCGGGCGAGGATTTTGAAGCACGGAGACAGCTCATCCGACTTCACGAACTCGACCGCTGCGCGAAGCTCGTGGACGGCCAGTTTCATCCAAAGCTCGGATGTTTGATGCTGAATGATGAACAGCATCTCGTCGTGGTGCTGCGGTTTGGAGAGCGGCTCCTGTGCATCGAGGATCTGCTCGAGATGCAGGTAGCCCGAATAGTCGAGCCGGCTGCGAAAATCGGTCTCAATCGTATCTTCGAATCGACGTTCCGGCATGGACCACTCGAAGATACCCAGCTTGGCGCTCAGGCGATGATCCTCATGCGGTCGTGTTCGGGCTCCACCACGACGTTATGATGGGTCACGCAAACGAGAGGACCTCAGGCGACAAATTCTGCTCCCAGAGTCCCTGATTGATCCGAGTCCTGCACCTCAACGCCTCGTCCAAACGTAGTCTCCAACGATGGATAAGAGCCCGATGCGCACCGATCAAGGCCTTCTGGTCCTCGCGACGATCGCCTCAGTGGTTCTATGGTCTATCCCGATCACCCGACCATTTCTGCTGCCCCTCACCTATCTCAACACGCATATCCATGAGCTTTGCCATGCGCTCGTCGGCCTTGCGACAGGGGGTCAAGTTCAAGATATCGCGGTAATGTCTGATGGAAGCGGCACGACGCCGGTATCCGGCGGCAACCTCCTACTGACGGCTTCCGCAGGCTACATCGGGTCAGCTCTCATCGGGGCTGCGATCATCTTTTTTGGACGAACCGAGCGCTCTGCGCGCGTGGTCTTCTGGGTGCTTGGTCTGGGGCTGGGGGCAAGCCTCGTCTTGTTTGTTCGAGGCGATTTGGTCGGAGTCCTCACGGGAATTGGATGGGCCGTAGCGTTCATAGCGTGTGCTTTGACCGCACGCGGCTGGTTCGCGCTCTTCTTCGCCCAGTTCATCGGTGTGCAGCAGTGCTGGGCGGCGTTTCAATCGGTGCTTGTGCTGCTCAATTTGGCGGCGACCTCCGAGACGCAGAGCGACGCGCGAATTCTCCAAGCGGCGACGGGGTTGCCTGCGCTCTTATGGGCAATCATGTGGTCGGCGGTCAGCCTGATTCTCGTGTTCTTCAC
>JAYROD010000476.1:0-2578 GCA_041911835.1 Fimbriimonadaceae bacterium
CATGCCGATCTTTACGGACCCACTGACCGGACAGCCGATGCCGGAAGCAATGATCTATCAGACGCTCGCGACACTGACGAATATCCAGTTCGATCTGAAACTGGACGTGACTCCGAACACGGATTCGGAACGTCAAGCGCAGTTCGAGAAGGGCATGTCGATGACGCAAGTGCTCACGAGTACCGGACGGCCTGTCGGCCCCGGCACGTTCGCGGCACTGTGTGACATGGCGGATCTTCCCACACGCTTCGCCGAAGGGCTCAAGCGGGACATGATGCTCCCGCCGTCCATGCCCCCGCAAGGGGGCGGCGGAGCGATAGGGAACGCGATGAACGCGATCAAGGGCGGTGCAGCCGGAGGGGGAGCAAACTCCTTCGGCGGTGCCCCGTCGAGCGGTGAAGGGATGGGCGGGACCAGCGGAGGACAGGGCGAGAAGAAAGAACAGGAATGAGCGACGACGTGATTACTGTGGTGGGCGCGCTGATCTTGATTGGTGGCGCGCTCTGCCCGTTCTTTCCGCAGGCGTGTCCCGCTGTCGCGGGGCTGCGGGTTGTCAAAACATACTTGGAGAAGAAGAAAGCCGATGAAGATGCCAAGCCCAGACCAGATGCCCCACAAGATGTCACCGTCAAAGTCGAAGAAGATGAAGTCCAAGAAAGCCAAAGCCACCGGGTTCGGGTTTAAGTTTAAGGAGAAATGCTAATGGCAACTGAGTTCGTTCGGCAGGAAGGTTCGTACGATCAATCGGTCAAAGTGAATACGGCGAGCCAATCGAAGTCGAAGGAGGCATCGTACTCGGCGAAGGCGACTCCGGCCAAGGAGCTTCCCTCGCACACGCAGTCTCCGAAAATGAGTAACAAGAGGTAACATGCTACCCGACCAGTTCGCGGCGATGGAGGAATCCCTGTGCGAGGCTGAGAAGTCCGGCAAGCATGGGCATAACGCAGGCATCTCTGTGGCGCTGTGGCGTCTCCGTGGACTGGTGCTCGGCTATCGCTGGGCGCTCGATCATGGCTTCGTAGACCCACTCGTTGACCCAGAGGATAAACCATGTCTGACGTGCCAGCCAACGACGTAGACCTTATTGCACAATTATACACCTGGCTTCCGATGTGGCAACGGCTGCTGCGGTTGCAGGATTGGAACATCACCGTCAACGTAAAGCGCCGATACCAGATGTCTGACCACGACGTGCTTGGGCTGTGTAGACGCTACACGGACTCGAAGGACGCGGACATCGACATCCTTTCGGTACAGGATATTTCGGCGCACAAGGAAGGAGACGACGCCGACTATGAATTGACTTTGGTGCATGAGCTGTTGCACGTGCATTTCGCGTTCATGAACAATGACGAGGGGCATGCCCGACAGCAAGAAGAGTTAATCGTCAGTACGTTGTCTCGTGCGCTTGTGAAACTAAATCGGGACGGCCTTACCAGCTAGTCCCACGGACGTGAATTTGCGTAGTCGTCGTACGCGCCTGTCGCCGGGGTGTTCGGGCGGTGGAGGTATTGTGTTTGTAAAAGTTGCGTCGTCGAAGTCAGATGGCATTATGGACAGTTCTCCCGAGATGGATTTCAACTCTCCTGAGTTTGCGGCTGCGCTCGCGGGCAAGGCCGTAGACAAGAAGGAAGAGAAGGCGAAGGAATCGGCAGACGAAACGGCAGAGAAAGAACCGGGGTCTGCGCCCGACGAAGTCGAGACCGAAAAGGAACCCGACGAGAAGGAAGAATCGAGCAAAGAGGAAGACACAAAAGACGAGAGTGAACCGGCCTCCGTTAAGGCGCTTCGCAAAGAATTGAAGCGCGTTCGCGCAGCGAACCGTGAGAAGGACGAGAAACTCGAATCCCTCGAAGCGAAGGTGAACCAGCTCGCCGAGAAGTCTGACACCAAGGAGCTATCGGAGAAGGACCGTCAGGTCGTCAAGCTGACGAAGATGTCAGACACCGACTTCAAGCGGGTCTCGAACGAATGGCGAGACGAGCTTGTCGATGCTACCGCGAAGTTGCACGTTGCTCAGGCGCGAGGCGATGCCGAAGCCGAAGAGAGCGCGAAGCAGAGGGTTGCACGCGCGAAGGTGGCGCAGGATCTTTTGGACGAAGCAAAAGAGAAACGCGCCGAAGTCACCGTGCGATCTAAGGAGAAAGAAGACGAGGAACGGGGTCACATCGAAGAAAGTCTTGCGGCTATTCAAGACGACTTCCTGAAGACCCTCCCGGCACTCAAGGACCACGAGAGTGACGCCTTTAAGGCTGGCGAGCGCGAATACAATCGACACCGGGCACTGATGCAGAAGATGGGCCCTATGGGCCAGATGCTCGCGGTGGCGCTGGCGATCATTCGCAATCCGAAGCTCGTGGGACGCGATGCCGTGGCGGCGCGGAAAGAACTCATTAACAACGTAGAGGAGGCCGCATCGAAAGCTCTCGAAACGGGCGTCAAGGGCGGGACGAAGGGCAAAGGCATCCAGATGCCAGAGCCGGGAACTCAATCCTTTGAGGACTTTATCGAGAGGCTAAAGAGCGGCGGTTAAATGGCTGAGAACTTAACTACCCAATTCACCGACAGCACCAGCTCA
>JAYROD010000477.1:0-9006 GCA_041911835.1 Fimbriimonadaceae bacterium
GCACGTCGCTGCGCATCAAGATCATTGGGCCGCCCATAGGCATTCCCATTCGAGGTCCGCCCATCTGGCCGCCCTGCGGCCGACCGAATTGGCCGCCTGGCGGGGGCTGCATGCCCGGCCCTGGAGGCGGGGGACCTCCTTGACCATCTTCAAACTGGGCGTATGCGGGCACCGCCAACATAGCGCCCAGCGCCATGGCGATGATCCCTAACATTTTCTTTCGGTTACGTTTCATTTTCGAGCTCCTACCGCCGGTTTGTTGCCAGCTGGGCCATTTCGGTTTGGCCTTTCCTTTTCCCGGCCGTTCCTGAACTCAGAATGGCAACCGGTTGTTTGGAAAGCGTTAGATTTGGGAGATTCTCCTCACTTTTTCGGCAATCGAATTGTCGCCTGCAATCCGTGACCGGGCTCGCTCGCGAACGCCAGCGTCCCGCCATGGGCCTCGACAATGCTCTTGCAGATTGCCAGGCCCAGACCCAGACCGCCGTCTGCTCGATTGCGGGCCGCGTCGACGCGGTAGAAGCGCTCAGCCAAGTGAGGAAGGTGCTCGGCGGCGACGCCTTCACCTTCGTCCTTGACGAGGATCGACGCGTCGCTCCCATCCTCGGCAAGGACAACGCTGACCGGCTTGTCGGATGGCGTATGGCGGACCGCGTTGTCGAGGAGATTCGCAAGGACGCGCTTCAACAGGTCGCGGTCGGCCATCGCGTAAACCGCTGAACGAGGGCGATCGATGGCGATCGGCGCAGCCCGGGGAGACATGCCGCTGATGACCTCTTCGGCGAGTTCTGCGAGGTCGACGCTTTCGCTGCGGAGCCTCAGCTGACCTGCATCGACCCTTGCTAACACCAAGAGGTCCTGGATGAGCTTGCTCATCTCATCGGCAGCCTGGTCGGCGGTGATCAGCGCCTGTTTGAACTCCTCGAGTGCCGGCTCACCCATGAGCGCCGCGCTCGTACTGATCTTGATGCGGGTGAGGGGTGTTCGGAGTTCGTGGGATGCGTCTGCCGTGAACCTGCGCTGCTGCTCGAAGGCAGCCTCGAGCTTCCGGTAAGCCTCTTCTCGACCTTGGAAGGCGGACTCGAGCCGTTCGATCATCGCGTTGAAGGTCAGAGCCAATTGGGCGAGTTCATCTTTCCCCTGTACGTCGAGTCGCCGGGAAAGATCCTCTTCGCCGATGGCTGAGGCCGCCTCCGTCACCTCTCGGACGGGCTTAAGAATGCGACCCGTGAGGAACCATCCGCCGACACCGGCGAGGACCAGGGCCAGCGGGATGAGCAGCAGCAGAGTTTTGATCTGATCGGCCCAAAGCCGATCCTGCTCTCGCAGCTCTCGGGAAAGCTGAACCACTCCGACGACATTGGGACCGTTGCGCCAAGGGAGTGAATAGACGCGAAGGTGTTCGCCATCGAACGTGACCGTCGAAAAGACGGGCTCCCCCTGCAACGATCGCTTGAAAGTCGCCGGGTCAAGTGGTTCGGTCACCCCATCTTCGAGCACGCTCTTACCGTCTCTTCCTAAAAACCGTGGACGTCGCAACTCGGCCAACTTCTCGGTCTCCGGGTCGATCGGAGGGCGCATGCCGCCCGCGAACGGTCCGCCCGGCTGACCTTGACCTTGTTGGCGTTGTCGCATGGGAGGTCGAGGTTCATCGGGCGGCAGCCCATCCGGACCCCGGCGCATGCCGGGGTCCTGGTTTCCGTTCGGCGGGCCCAACGGACCGCCTTCACCCGGAGGAGGTTGGGGCCCGAACTGAAACCGGTCGCCGCGCATATGCAGGTCTTGATCGATCGAACGGCCCATCTGACCCTGGATCGAGAGCGCCATTACCAGCCCAAAGCCGACCAGAACGACCGCCAAGGCGAGGGAGTTCCAAAGGGCGAGTCGGGCACGAAAGCTCATGGTTCGACCCGCAGCACGTAGCCGATTCCATGCACGGTGTGGATAAGTTTTGGCTTGAAACCGGCATCGACCTTTTTTCTGAGCAGGGTCACATGGAAATTGACGGTGTTGGGATAGCTCTCGGCGCCATTCCAGACATCCTCGAGGATAACGTCTCTCGTGAGCGTTCTGCCCTCATTGCGCGCCAGCGCCTCGAGCAGGCTAAATTCTCGTGGCGTGAGCTTGATCTCCTTTCCGGCGCGACGAACTGAGTGGGCAGAAGAATCGATGACCAAGTCGGCGATCTCGATGCGGTCGCCTTTATGGACTTTCTCGCGGCGGAGCAGCGCACGAATTCGCGCGACCAATTCGCGGACATCGAACGGCTTGAGAAGATAATCGTCGGCTCCGACGTCGAGCCCGCGGACGCGGTCGTCCACCGCATCCCGCGCAGTCAGCATGAGGATGGGAACGTTATTCCGCTGTCGCCGGAGTTCTTGGCAAACGCTCCAACCGTCTCGTTTGGGGAGCATGAGATCGAGAACCACGGCGCCGTACTCGCCGATCTCGGCCGCATGCAGGCCGTCCTCTCCATTGTCGGCCGCATCCACCGCATATCCCACCTTCTGGAGCGCCGCCTTTAGGCTCCTGGCAATGATAACGTCGTCCTCGATCAGCAGAATACGCACCGGGCCCTCGAACGCCATCAGTGTGGCGAGTGGTTATGAGGAAAGTATGAGCCCTTTCGAGTAATTAGCTTGCGCCGCCTTCGGCAAGCGCTTGCTCCAGCCGTCTAAGAACCGCCCGGCTGTGGTGGAAGACCTCTTCCGTCAACGGGTTCCACATATGATAGATTTCAGGCAGTTCATGGACCTCGGCGAGTCTTCTGCCCCTGGATTCGAATTCACGACTCATCTCGACTAGTTCGAGGACGTGGCCCGTGAAAACGTCGGCCCAGCGCACCTCTTTACGCTCGGTGATTCGGTAGCAGCCGATGTATTGGAGTTCGCTCAGCAAGGCGCCGGCTTCTTCCATGGCCTCCCGGCACGCGGCCTCGAGAGAAGTCTCATTAGGCTCGACACGACCCGATGGGATCGACCAGCCCCGATCTTCGATGTCGCACAGCAGCACTTTTTCGCCTTCCCAAGGGAATACCAGCGCTGCGAACGATCGCAAAGGCGCCCTGAAGGGCGCGGGGAAGAACTCCAGCCGCTGCCTGCCGTACTTGCCGGAAGAGAATCGCCTCAACGTCGAAGCACCACCTTGCCGATCACGTCGTCGAGATCGAAGGGTCCATATTTTCTGCTGTCTTCGGATACAGGCAAGTTATCGCCCAGAACATAAATAGTACCTGGTGGAACCACATACTTGCCCTGGGTGATCTGATAGTCCTGGGGCACGTTAAGAAAGTCGACGTCCTCTCCCGCCATTCTGTAAACCCGTTTGATGATGTACTCGCCTGGCTTAGATGTTCGAATGACGACGACGTCGTTGTCTTGAATCGGGCCAACCAGCCAATAAGCTCTGCTGACGAGAAGGCGTTCTCCGCTATGGAAAGTCGGAAGCATTGAATCGCCGCTCACCTGCACTGTCTGGAAATCCCGCCAAAACAGCGCGACGAAAATGAGCATCAGCACAAGTATCAGGCTGAAGCCCGTGTAAAGCCGTCGGGTTTTCTTATTGACGTTCGCTTCCTTCACGGCCAAATTTGGGCTAGCTGAGGTTGACTTCGCGCTATACTGATCTCGGCCACCGGTCTCCATTTTATTCCTATGCAGTCCCTGACCGACAGCCTGTCGCAATCCTCGGGCAGCGTCTTGCTGTTCTTTATTATCGTCCTGATTGGGCTTGGAGCTTTCACCTTTGTTATAGCCGTTCGACTCAGCGCCTTGCGCGGACGGATGAGGTCGCTGCTCGAAGGTGCCCGGGGCGAGAACGTCGAGCGCATGCTCTACGAGCAGCTTCGCGAGCGCGTCGTCCTCGAGGAGAAGCTTCATGACGTGCTCAAAAGGCTCGATTCCCTTGAGTCGCGGATGTTGGGCAGCAAGCGATTCATGGGGATCGTCCGGTACGACGCATTTGAGGACGTCGGGGGAACCCAGAGCTTTGCCTTGGCGCTCTATGACGAGCGCGGCGAGGGGATTGTGCTGACGAGCCTCGTCGGTCGAGCGGACTGTCGAGTCTATTGCAAGGCGTTGGTCGGCGGAAGGTCCGATCGGGGCCTCAGCGCCGAAGAGAAGGAAGCCATCGCGATTGCATCGGCGACTCGCCCCAACCACGTGCCAACACCATGACGCCAGCCTACGCCGACGACGATGTCCTCATCCGAAGGGCCCAGCAAGGGGATCGCTCGGCGTTCAACGACCTGATCTCCAAGCATGAACGTCGCGCGTACCAGTACGCGTTTCGTCTCACTTCGAATCAGGATGACGCTTCGGACATTGTGGCGGACGCGTTCGTCCGGGTCTTCAACGCCTTGCCCAACTTCAAAGGCAACAGCGCGTTTACGACCTGGCTCTTCCGCATCCTGACGAACTGCTACCTCGACCAGCGCAAGCGGGAGCGCAATAAGCAGCATGTGAGTCTCGAAGGGACCCTGCAGACGGACTCGGGCGAGGTTGAGCGGCAAATCGAAGATACGGGAGACGGTCCGGAAGAGAAGCTCGAGCGCTCGGAGCGCGAGGTTGCGGTGCAGACGGCCATTGGGCAGCTTCCGGAATATCAGCGGGCGATGCTCGTCATGTACCACGTCGAGAACCTTTCCTATGAAGAGATGGCTGAGACTTTAGACCTGCCTTTGGGAACGGTGAAGAGCCGGCTGAATCGCGCGCGTTTATCTCTAAGGGAATTGCTGGTACAAGACGAGGAACTTTTCAGAGTGGACTGAAGTCCAACCACGCAGGATAGCCATGAACATCAATAAGGCAAGGGAGTTTTTCTCCGCATATTACGAGAACACCCTGGACCATGGGTTGAAGCAGACCTTTGAGCGCGAGCTCCAGAGCGACGCCCAGATTCAGGCGGAATATCGTGCCTTCGAGAAGGTCATGGGCGAGCTCAACGTCCTTCGAGACGCTCCGGTCGAGATCCCGTTCAACCTTCACGACAAAATCTGCCAACGAATCGACCTCCAGGTCTATGAGCAAAAGCGCAAAGCCCCCAGCTTCTTCGGCGGGATCTGGAGGTCGCTCGCTCTAGGAAGCGTTGCCGCGGTCGTGATCGTGGGGACCTTCTTGGCGCTCAACAGCCGAGGAGGCGACACGCTGGCAGCCGGCTCGATTACATCGACTGCCCCTGCCGCACCCCGAATCACGTCGGAAGACGGAACGGTTTATCTATCCGTCGGCGCCGGCCAAGGGACGGTCGAGGTTCGAGAAGGCGTTGGCGGCCCGATCGTCATGCAGTTTCACTTGAATGGCAGGCGGCTCAAGAGTCCGATGCTGAACCGAGGCGCCGAGCCGCAGTTGCTCGCCGTGTCGGAAGGCGGCTCGAAAGCCGTTTTGATGGTTGCGCTCCCTGGAGCGAAGCGTGCCACCCAGAAATCGGGTGAAGGCTCGGTCGCCGACCTCGCGAAAGCCATCGCCGGCTACTACGGCATCCCAGTCGAGATTCAGTCTCAGGATCTTGCGCTGGAAGCGAACTGGAAGTTTGACGGTCCGGACCCGGTTGACTCCGTGTCGGCGACGGTCAACAACGGAAGTCTGAGCATCGAGCAGCGTAGCTCAGGCGTGCTCTGTGTGATCGTACACTAGAGCGACAACCTCCTCGAAGAAACCGAGAAGGGCAACTGAGAAGTGGCCCTTCTCTTCTTTTTGCAGGGAGCACTACTTCTGTCGCAAGAGCGTGATTACGCCTCGAGCCATATTGTCGAACGAGTTCTGTCGAACCCAGGCGATCCTCGTCAGCGTGATGACCTGTGGCATGTCACCCCTGGAGGCCATAATCATTCCCCGGATCGACTTCATGCTCGCTTCGCTCGGCTGGTGCGACTGTACCAACGAGGTCAGCTCGACAAAAGGCTCGGGGTCGACAATTGCCAGATCGACCTCGTTATCTCGGGCCGCTTGGACCGAAAATTGATTCCGAGAGCGGACCAACATTTCGATGAGCTGCCGCTTTTGTCCAAGATAGCTCTCGATCAAACTGGCGGTCTTGCGCGAGGTCTGACGATCCAGAAGTGGCGCGATCTCTTTGAGCAACTCGATCGAACGCAGCTGCTCTGTGCAAATCGTAGAGAGACTGATGAGATCGGAATACTTCAGGATGCTCGAGACTTCGAGAGAAAGCGCGAGGTCCCTTGCCGCCAAGAGTGGCCGTCCATCTCTGAGGTCGTTCCGAACGACGGATTCGAGACGCCTCGTGAGGGAGCGGTTCGCAAGGAGAATCTGCTGTTTGACTCCGTTCTCCATGCTGTCGCCGAAATAAGCGGGGATCAGCGGCTTGAGCACTCCGGATTTGGCCAGGCCAGCCCACTGCGTGGCGACGTCGCGCGCCTCAGAATCCGACGTGCAGTTACGTCCCATCCATTGCAGCTTGACGACGGCCCGGACCGGATCGACGTAGGCGCCGATTCGCTCGTTCAGCTCTGCGCCGGCCTCGAGGGAACTCCAACTGTCCTTGTATGTCCGCGAATTGACTGCGATCGAGGTCATCAGCACGAACGGCGCCGCAACCATCAGCTTGTATGTAAGCCTCCGTGCCCACATGGTACAGGTAATCATCGGAGGATGAGCGGCCAACCCTCACCCAGCAAATTTTCAAGGTTCGGCAGTCCGACACGGCCCCCGTCTCCCGCTGCTTAGGTCCATCTCCCTATAGGTCCTTCAGGCATTCCGCGCACAATAGGGCTGTTAGGTTGATAAGGAGCCTACGAAAAACTATGCACAGCACGAAGTGGACGGGTTGGGAACAGCATCTCGTCGTTCAGGCGCAAGCCGGCAACACCGTCGCATTTGAACTCTTGGCCGATGAACATCGAGATTCGATGCGCGGCCTCGCCATGAGAATGTTACGCGACCCGGAGGACGCGAACGACGCCGTTCAGGACGCCCTGGTGAAAGCCTTCCGCGCGATTCATCAGTTTCAGCCGGGAAGGCCGGTCCTGCCTTGGCTTCTCCGCATCTGCTCCAACTGCTGCGTGGACATCATGCGGCACAAGAAAGCGACTCCTGAGAGCCTGGAAAAGCATGAATTTGCTTTGACCGACGACTCCGTCGATGTGTCCGACTCTGCCGAAACCGGCATGAGAAGCGAATTGGTGCACGCCGCCGTCAACCGACTCCCCGAGCGCTACCGCGACATCATCACGATGCGCCACTTCAGACACATGGAAGTCTGCGAGATCGCGATGGCCTTGAACAAGCCAGAGGGCACGATCAAGAGTTGGCTCTTTCGCGCTCGCGCTCGCCTGAGAAGGGACCTACAGATCGCTCTCGGCTAAAGCGAGTGGTCTCCACCGAAGCTGCAAGCGGGGGGCACGTTTACCGCGTTGAGCGAGTACGACCCTCCGCTTGGGCAAATGGGCCACGACTTCACGTAGGGCACGAGATCCGCAATTGTGGGGACCGCCGTCCCAGGCAAATGGTTCTCCATAGCCCATTCATCTTTTGCGGTCGAAAGGACCCGAAGCCCTGAAACACACACCTTCGTGCGGGTGGATTCTCGGGCGTGCATAAAGCCCGGCACCGCTGCGCCAACGAGAATGCCGATGATCAAGACAACGATCAGGATCTCGATGGCGGTGAACGCTCGTTGAGTGGCGTTTCGGGTGGGGATGAGGGTCATGCGGAAGCATGTTGCACAAATGGGGCCAAGGAGCCTCCCCTGGTACCATGAAGGTTATCCATGCATCCCACTGAAGCAGAAATTCTGGCTGCGCTCTCTAAGGTCGAGGACCCTGACCTTCACCGAGATATCGTGACTCTCGGATTCGTCAAAGACGTCGAGATCGGGAGCGGGAGAGTGCGCTTCAAGGTCGAGCTGACGACGCCGGCGTGTCCAGTGAAGGATCTGCTCAAAGAGCAGTGTGAAGCGGTCGTCGCGGCGCTGCCGGGAGTCGATCAGGTGGAGGTCGAGATGACCGCGCAGGTTCGATCTCGGGCACCGGTGCAAGAAGACCTCGTGCCACAGGTCAAGCAGTGCCTTGCCATCGCTTCCGGAAAAGGAGGCGTCGGAAAAAGCACGGTGTCGGTCAACTTGGCTATCACCCTGGCACAGACCGGCGCGAGCGTGGGCCTCATGGATGCCGACGTCTATGGACCGAGCATCCCGCAGATGATGGGGTGCCAAGGCGAGCACCCGTTCACGCGAGATGGCAAAATTCTGCCGATCGAGCGATTCGGGGTGAAAATGATGTCGCTCGGGTTTCTTCTGGAAGAAGGGCAGTCCGTGCTCTGGCGTGGGCCGATGGTAGCGGCGACGGTGCGGCAATTGCTCGCCGATGTGGCTTGGGGTCCTCTGGACTATCTGCTCGTCGATCTTCCTCCCGGAACCGGCGACGCCCCCATGTCGCTCGCACAGCTGGCGCCGCTGACCGGCGTTGTGATCGTCACCACGCCCCATGGCGTCGCGGCGAACATTGCCGGCAAGTCTGCACAGCTTTTCCGACGGCTGAATGCGCCCGTTCTCGGCATCGTCGAGAATATGGCCGAGTTCGTTTGCCCGAATTGTGGGGAAGCGACCCGCATTTTCGCAGGGATGTCGGGAAAGGAGTTGGCGGAGTCGCTCGACGCGCCGTATTTGGGCTCTGTGCCGCTCGATCCGCGGGTAAGCCTTTCAGCGGACCAAGGGATTCCGTCGGTGGTTGCGCATCCCGAGACGCTGCAAACGGAGCGATTCCGCGAAATTGCGGGCCGGCTCGCCGCCCAAATCAGCGTCTTTTCCCACGAGCGGGAAGCTCAGCCTGTCGCTACTTCTTGATGTTCTTGAGGAACCACTTCGCGGGAAGCGGCTTTTCCGGAGCGAACACAACGCCAGCCTTGGCGATCATCTCCTCGACTTTCTTGATGCGATTGACGGTCGCTGGATGGTCGCTGCTCCACTCTGCCGAGCTCCTGCCTCCGGGTGCGTCGAACAGTATCTTGAAGACGTCGAGCATTCCTTTTGGGTTGTATCCCGCCTTCACCA
>JAYROD010000478.1:0-12789 GCA_041911835.1 Fimbriimonadaceae bacterium
AGGGAGCACCGTTCTGGAATCTTTCGAAGGATTTGGACCGCCTTCGACCCCCTACATCCTCCAGTTCGAGCCTGCGCCCGGATCGACGGTCATCATCAAGGTCGACGGCGTCCAGCAGGTCGCCGGCCGAGATTACAGTTTTGATGCCCAAAACCCTAGCATTTTCTACATGGCTCGCTTCGTTCCTTCGACAAGCGTCGTCGATGTCATCTATACTCCAAAGCCTCGGGGCACCGTCGACGGCGACCGCGAGTCATTGGGGATGGAGTACTCGATTCCTCTCGGGAAGAAGGGCAAGAACGGGCAGCTTTCTTATAGCCAAGCGATCGGTCGTCTGAAAAGCGACCTGACCCCCTTAAGTGGCGTCGCGCGCGGATTGAACCTGAAATACAACACTGGCCATCTTCAACTCTCTGGCTCGCTCAGGGACGTTCCTGCGGATTTCGTAACGGTCGAGACCCGCGGTTTCAACCGAAATGACCGTGCGGCAGATTGGCAGATCAACTACAATCCGAACGCAGCGCTCAATTACGGCCTCAGCGCCTCCAACAGCAGCGTTGCCATACGGTCGACGACGTCTACCGGCGATTCGAAGGTCACTCGCAGCCGCTTCACGATTGCCAAGGCATTCGCCACTTTTCGTCCGGAGCATGGCGGATCGTGGAGCGCAGAGCAGCGGCGCACTGAATCCAGCTATGTCGGTAGGGAGACGAAAATCGACTCGACGGAGCTCACCTACAGCCGGATGCTCGGTAAAGTCGACACGCACCTGTCCTATGAGCGCCAAGATGGCTCCGGGCCGGTCCAATCCGGAACGTCGCTGCTTTCCTCCAAGATCCACTTGGATACGTTGCGGCTCGGAGCCAGTTACGCGCTGAGCGACACCCTGACGCTTTCTGGCAATGCGAGCGTCAGCGCGATCAACTCCGGCGGCCACAAGGGGACCGGCAAGGACTGGACGCTCGTCGGAACTTATCAGCCGAACGAGAAGCTGAGAGTCAGCACCGAGTACTCGCTCAGCGATTCCGGAGCGCTCGCGGCCTTAAATGGCTTTCAAAACGGCTACGGGCTTGGGTTCGACGGGAACGGGTTCAGCGGAGGAGTCGGTACCGGCTTCACCCTGGGCGCCACGAATTACAAGCTTTTCAAGATCACCAGCGAGTACAGCCCGACGGATCGTTTCTCGCTGAATGCAGACGTCACGAACATGCACTCGGAAGGCTCCATCAGCTCCAATTCCGACACGACGGCGATTGGATTTGGCGGCAACTTCGATTTCGGAAGAGGGCACCAACTCTCGATCACGCTCGATGAGAGCAGTACCCGATTCGTCGATTCGTCACTGACGTCGCGGGCGACCAATCTCAACGCTTACTGGAGCGCAACCCCGCCCGGACGGCTTTCCTACCGGATCGGGGCGAGTCTCCTTCTTAGCGGTGGAAACAGCACCTTCAAGCAAGACAGCGCCAACTACGAGGGATCCCTGACGTATCGCATTGGAAAGCGTCAGAACCTCAATTTCAATATTTTCACGGGCTCTACGACCGGTTACTACCCACAGGACACGTTCAACGCCTCCCTGATCTATCAATATCAGATTTGGCACAATCTGGCGCTCAACGTCGGTTACAAATTCAACGATATTCGCAATCGTGATCCAAAGCTCACCTCGGGCGCCTACAAGGCCGCTGGCTTCGATCTCGAACTCAATTTCAACTTCGGTGGCAACTAGCCAGCGGCCCTTTCCGAAACGGGAGGAGGATTCGGGCGTCGTTTCGGTGATTCCCAAAAAAGTACGCGCCCACCTGAGAGTGAGGCACAATGGGAGTCAAAAGCCCATGATCAAGCAGCACCGTTTTCTCATTCTTTTGCCGATAGCGATGGCCATCGGCTTGTACTCCGCGGGAGGATGCGGCGGCGACGGCGGCGCAGGCCCAAAAACGGCCACGATCGCGGGCATCGTCACGGACATCGACGGCAATCCTGTGCGGGGCGCGCTCGTGCACTCACGAGACGCCTCGACGACGACGAGCGTCTCGGGTTCCTACACGCTTCCAAAGAACCGCGAAGAAGATTTGATCATCGTTGCGGAGCTCAGCCAGGACGGCGTGAACTACAGTGGCCAAAACCTGGCGCGAACATTCGTGGGTGAACTGACGCAAAGTGTGAACATCGTCGTGTCCCGAGATGGCGACCAAGCCGTGTTGGTGGGCAAAGTCACCGACACGAACGGAAATATATTGGAAGGTGTAAATGTGTTCGCCTTCGGCGGAGGCCTGAGCAGCTCGAAAGGCATCACGGACGCGAACGGCAACTACCGAATTCCCGGCCTGGTGCCCGGGTTCTCCTATACGCTGAATGCCAGCGGCCGCAATTACTCGTCCGACGAGACGGCAGTTGTTCTCGATCCTCGAGAGACCCGCACGGTTGATTTCGTGCTGGGCGGATCGAGCGGCGAAGCGCTGGGCGCTCCGCAAAACCTGAGCGCGGTATCGTGGACGGCTCCAGCAGCCAATCGAAGCTCCGACGCCGCAGCCTATGACGCGGTGAAGAAGTTATTCGACCCGCGACACAAGCCGAGCCGTTTGACGCGATCCACGTCCTTGGGACGCCAAATTGAAGCGGAGCTGTTTTTCGATCCCATCCTCAGCCTGGAATTGCTCGGATACGGCATCTATCGCGCCCGTGGCAACGATGACTTCTCTAATGTCACTTTCTGGCGGGAGCCTATCGCCGGGTACTACGCCGACCTCGATCCGGCCCTTGCTCCATTCACGCGGTACGACTACGCGGTCACTTCGCTCAATACGAGCTACCCCAATGGCTCCCAATCGGAGAGCGGCTTCAGCAATGTTGCCAGCGTTCAGACCTTGGGTGACCTCACGTTGAGCGGCACGACCCAGAACCCCCTTACGTTTCATTGGAGCTCGGGCTCCGGAGCGGAGGAGTACGTTATTTTCGTCTTCGATAGATTCCCTGGTGTCGAAGTGAGCTCCATTTGGAACAACTCCGATGCAAGCGTGACCGGGACGAGCATCCAATATGCCGGACCCGCGCTCCAAGCCGGCAAGACATACTATTATCTCGTGCTCGGACTCGCCAACAACCGAGATAGCCGCGCGCTCAGTGAGATCGGCAGCTTCATCGCCCATTGATAAGGACCCCCTGAATATGAAATCGACCTTGGTTCGCCTTTCGTTCTGCGTGCTCACGGGAGCAGCGCTCGTTTCCCAAGCATTCTCCCAATCCGGATTGCAGGTCGAGATCGTCAATTCGCGGTCGCAAGAAGACGTCTATGCTGCCGCCGACCAGGCGATGCGACTCTTCACTCTGAATGCAGCGAAGCTGACCCTACGAGCCAGAGAGGCGCAAGGAATTCACACGACCTTTTCCCTGCCGATGACCGTCCGCCTCACGAAGAATGGTGTTCCGCTTCGGTCGCCTTCCGGCCGTGGCGAGGACCTCAGCCTGCAATTTGGCGCGGGTAACCGAGCGTTCCCGACGGATTATCAGAACTTTCTCCAAGACGTATTCGCTCACGCCAAGGGGACCCTCACCGCCATCTTTGGGCAACCGTCGGTCGGGGGCAATATCCTGGTCAGTAATTACGACTCCGATATCGGCGATCGCGATGCGGTGGCGGGCGGTTACTACCTGGCGAACAATGGCTCCGGCGTTCAGGAAATCCGTTTTCCAGTCTATTCCGATATCGTCGGATTCAAGAAAGAGGTGACGGCGGTCAACTTCATCCACTGCCTCTTGCTTGCCTATCTCGGTCCGAAATCCTATCCCACCGACGGTTTCAACGAGGGGCTCGCACGTGCCGTCACGATGCGCGTCTCCCGCACGCCTTCGGCATTGCCCGCCGATCTCGATCAGGAGCTGATCGAACAGGTCCTGGATGCGACTTATGACGTCGGCTCAGCCTATGACTGGGACAACCAGCCTGCGCTGGGTTCTCCCCTGTTTATCGCCCCCAATTTGAGGAGCGCATCGCTTCCGCCAGGCGGTAGTGTCGGCGGGCTCTACTTGCTCCGCTACCAAATGGCCGGGAGCGCCTGGCAAAAACTGATTGTCGAGTATCCCGGATTTCCAGCTGCATTCAACACGGCGTATTACGCCAATCCCAATCAATACGACACGCCCGCGAAGCTGGCCCTTCTCGCGCAAAGCACGGTTTCGAGTTTGGGGGGGAATCAGGTCGAGGGCATGAGCGTCGTCGATTGGCTGAAGCGGCAGTACATACTGCAGGGCGCCAACGTCGTCGGGAAGAAGCTTCTCGTCCAACCTTTCCCGATCACCAGCAATCTGGGAGGAGACGATTACGGCGTCTTCGGAATTCAAGCGCACTATTTCGCTACAGCGGCGAACGGCAATGAAACGCTCTTGGATGGGACGAGCTTCCCGATCTTCTGGGGCACTGACTTCACGCGGTTCTTCACCAGCGGCCAAGACGATGTCATTCCGATCAATCAAGGATATGGCGCGGTGGCGCCCAACTTCCCGGATTCGGCTGGCACGCCCTATCGAGTGGCAGTCGACATCCCGGTCGCCGACCGTATCGCGCGGTGTTACTTGCCGGCAGGATCGATTGCAACCGCAGGCCAGGCGAACCCGAACAACTTCTACGGCACGATATCCGGAGTTCAGCCGCTGTCGGGCGTAAATTATTCGGTCCGCGTGAGTTGGTCGACCGGAAGTTCCGACGACATTCCCGCGAACGGACTCGCCTTCGGCGCCCTCCTTGCCAGCGGCTTCGATTCGAGCCAGAAACTGACCGTCACGGTCATCAAGACGGTGGGAGTGAGTTCGTCGGTCATACTGACCCGCAGAGTCAACAAGGGACCCGGCCCGATCGGACTCGATCTCTGGGTCGACGAGTCGGATTCCTTCAATCTTTCGGGTGGACTTCAAAAGGGACTCCAGTTGCTTGGGTTCTCGATCCAACCGTTTGCGACCGACCCCGCGGAAGTTCTGGGAATCTCTCCCGGAGAAGCGCTCGTGGCGCGCTACAACGCCGACGCAAGCAAATACGACATCTATCCAGATTGCGGTTCGTTTAGCCAGGGAGGCGGCTATTTCGTCCGCTCTGAAACTGGCAAGCCGCTCGCCGTCGAGGGCCGATTCGTGCCGGAGACGGCCATCGCTGTCGCTTTGCAGCCCGGCTGGAACATGATCTCCTGCCCGCTCCAAGAAACCGTTGCCGCCTCTCACCTTCAAGTGGTGGTTGCCTCCGGATTTCCTACGACTTACAACGAGGCTGTGGGAAATAGCCTGGGCACCGAGTTCTTTGGATTTACACCTGGCAATCCCGATCCCGCGACCGGCGCCCCGGAAGGTGGAACCCTTACCGCGGCATCAAACTTCCAGCCAGGAAAAGCGTACTTCGTCCGAGTTCTTGCGCCAGAGGGTGCAACGCTCTTGTTTGTTCCTTCGGGCAGCAGCATGTCTTCTGGCTTTGGATCCAATAGGGGCAGAACGGCCTGGACGATGAGCGTTCAGCTCCAGGGCAACGGTGAATCGACGGAGGTCCGTATCGGTCAGGCCCGGGGAGCTTCGAGAGGTGAAGACGTTAAATTTGATTCTCCACTGCCCCCCAAGGGCGCCTATGGACTTCAAGCCGTCGTGACCGACCACGGCAGCCTCTTCCGTGACATGAGGGAATACGGGAGGGCGGAAACTTATCGGGTGCGCTTCGATGCTCTCACGCCAGGAGAACTCTATCGCGTGAAGTTCAAGATCATCGAAGGCGGCGTCAATCGATATACGATCAAGGATCCGGTTACTGGGAAGACCAGGAAGTTCACTCAAAATGGCTCCTATTCGTTTAGGCCCGACGGCACCACGCGGACGCTTGAAATCAGCTTCCCAGGGTGGAAATGATGCAGAAGCTGACTGGTTGGCTTTGCGTTTCGCTGTTCGCCCTGGGTGCGCTTCTCGTCGGCTGCGGTGGTGGAGGAGGCGGAGGGACAACGACGACCGGCACCACGGATGCTTCGACTACCGGAGCGGTCGCGGTCGGAAGGGTCGTGTGGGTGGAAACCGGCTCGGGTCCAACGCCCGCCGCCACGGTTCAAATCGAACCCAATTCGACGCAGACAGCCGTTGACGGATCATTCAGCTTAAATGGGCCGGTCGGCGCTACCTCGCTGCTGATCGTCTACCAAAAGACCCCGAACGATCCTGCGGTGAGCTTCCGCTACGACATTCCAGCGCTCAGTGGAACGACCGACGTAGGCGATCTCTTCATCGGCCCCGAAAAGGTCACTGTCGTTGGCAAAGTTCTCAACGCGAACGATTCCACGGCCGTTTCGGGCGCGACGGTCACCTTCGCCGGACGCAAAGCCGTCACCGGGTCGGATGGCCGGTTCTCGCTCGCCGATGTCGCCTATTCGAGCCTCGAT
Source organism: Fimbriimonadaceae bacterium (assembly GCA_041911835.1). Classification (GTDB taxonomy): domain Bacteria; phylum Armatimonadota; class Fimbriimonadia; order Fimbriimonadales; family Fimbriimonadaceae; genus JAYROD01. Next base: position 6,405 of record JAYROD010000478.1, read on the forward strand.
CAAACCGGGTTTTTCGGCATTCAGGGTCGCGCGAGCGCCAACGGCTTCATCAGCAGGACGTTTTTCGCGACGACGGCTGCTTCTGGCGGGGTGGTTACGCTCAACGACATCCTGCTTTCGCCAAGTTCCGGTGAGAACCCGCCGCCGCTTCCATACAACATCTTCGGCCATATCTCACCTTCGGCTAGCGCTCCAGGAACGATCGCCAAGCTCTTCAAGGATGGGAACGTTGTTCGCCAATTTACCGTTGGGACGGATGGGATCTACGGATTTTTCGTGGTCGCCGGAAGCTACGTTATCAAATTCAACAATCCCATCAACGGCATGACTGCACCCGATCAAAACGTTACGCTGAATGCCGCGAACGAGGTCATACAGAGAGATGTCACGCTTCAATAAGCGCACGCTGATCACGCTGGCGGGATACACAGGCGCGGTCTGCGCCGTCGTGCTCGGCGGAGTGTACGTCGAGAACGTCATCTCGGTCGATCCGTTCAAAGCCTACCGGTTGGGAGATCAAGCGCAGAAGCACGATCAAACCGCTATCAGCCTCACCAACGTGAACGTGCGCTTCTACGAGGGACCGAAGCTGGCCGGAGCCTGCAGAGTGGGTCGGGCAGAGGTCGCAAGAGATCGGAAGACGATGCAGTGCTTCGCCGTCACGGACGGCGTTTACTACGCGAAGAACGACAATTCCTTCGATTTCACTGCGGCGCAAGGACTCTATACGTCCGAAACGAAGACCTTTCTTGCCGACCAAGGGGTCAACGTCAAAGGCAAGGATTTCGACTTGAAATCTCAGTCGTTCGTCTATAACCAGGATGGGCAGCGACTGACGGTTCCCTCCAACATCGAAGGCGCGTTTTATGGCGGCACCGTCAAGACCGATTCGATCACCTATGAACTCCAAGAAGAGGCGTACACCATCGGCCCGGTTGTCTGGGTCGGGCAGCTCGACAGCCCCACTCAAGAAGGGGCAACCAAGAAGGTCCCATGGACGATTCGAACGACCGGGCCGTCCTCGGGGAAGGGAGACATTCAGACTTGGAACAACGCCGAAGCGACCGATGGCGACGTAATCGTCAAGGCCGACAAGATCGAGCGCAATAAGAAGACCGACGTCATTGTGGCGACGGGCAAAGTCAGATACTACAGCGCGAAAACCAACTTGATCTGTGACAAGGTCACGATCTTCCGAAACGAGAAACGGGCGGTTCTCGAGGGCAACGTACAGGCGTTCATCAAGCCCGAGGACCAACAGGTCTTGGAAGTCGTCGAGATCCAGCCGGTCAGGCCGATCGTTCCGGATGAAATCGCTCAGGCTCGACCTCAACCGCCGCAGACAAGCGAGCAGAAGCAGGCCGAGAATGAAGTTCGATCGACGGACAACAAGCGTAAGTACCCGGTGACCGTCTTCTCAAACCGCATTGAATATTGGTACGGCAAAGGGAATCGCCATGCGATCATCACGGGGTCGCCTCAGGCCCGCCAAGAGCTACCACTCGGCCATTGGAGGCAGGTGTGGTGCGATCGCGCCACGTACGATGGCGAGAAAGAGACCCTTCGAATGATCAGCAGTGAAGGGAAGAAAGACACCCGGGTCCGAACCTCGATCGGCGACGACATGCAGGCGAAATGGTTTGAGATTTCGACAAAAGAAGGCCAAGATGAGTGGTCAGGCGAGGGGATCGAAGGGGTGGTGTATCCCGACGAAGACGAAGTCCCGAAGGCCCCAGGCGACGATAAGTCGAAAGGCGGCAAGAAGCCGCCTCCAGGGGGTATCTCTGGACCGATCGGCGGCAAGGGCGGCCGCTAAAGCGATCCCTGAAGTCCAAGTTCCTCGGCGTTGGCTCTGAACGCCTCGATGAGGTTCGCGATATGCACATTGAGGGGTACTCCGATCGCTTCAGCGCCATCGTAGACCTCTTCGCGATGAACGCCGGCGGCAAATGCCGGCGTCTTGAGCTTCTTGAGAACGCTTTCGACCTCGACCTCGTGAATGCTCTTGCTTGGGCGGACGTACGTCACGGCGGCGATGAATCCGCTGAGCTCATCGCAAGCATAGAGATGCTTTTCCATAGCCGACTCGCGCGGTATTCCCAGCAAATCGTTGTGTGAACCGATGGCACGAACGATTTCTGGGTCGACGCCCTTGGACTCCAACAGACCCATGCCCCAACGAGGGTGATCGTCCGGATGTTTCTCATAATCGAAGTCGTGCAGTAGACCCGTGACACCCCACTTTTCGACATCCTCGCCCTGCTGAGCGGCATACCACCTCATCGCGGTCTCTACCGCCATGCAATGCCTGCGGAGCGAGTCGCTGTCGGTGTGCTCACAGAGCAATTCGAATGCTTCTTGCCGCTTCATGATCGCCAGTATCCCATGAACGCCGGCGCCAGAATTCCGTCTGAGCTTTTGAGATGCTAAGAGCGAAGCTTTTTGGAGGAGTGGTCGGCTTCATGATTGCGGCCCTGGTGTTTGGCGGAGCGGCGTTCAGTTTTGAAAGATCCCATGGGGGCTGGTGGAAGGGAGGCGCACGGCTTCAACGGCTCACCGCCTATCTCGGAGTCACCGACCAGCAGCGGTCACAGATACGGTCGATCATGGTCGGCGCTTGCAAAAAGGCGAAGGCCGTCAAGGCGGATTCCGGACTCACGGACAGCCAGAAACTTGAAAGAGCCCAAGCCATTCGGGCGGGAGCGCGCAATGAGATTCGTTCGGTCCTTACGCCCGTTCAGAGAGAGCGACTCGAGACGCTGAAGCGAAAAATGGAGAAGACCTGGATCGACTCGACGCCTCCCGCAACGTCAAACCCCTGACGTTCAACCTGGGCCACAGTAGGGTATACGCAAGGAACGATGGGTCGTTCTTCGCGTATTCTCATTTTCTTTGCCCTGTCTCTTTCCGCTGCATTTGGATTCAGCCAGACGCCGATCGCGCCGCAAAACTGCTTGGCCATTGGATCCGTCGGCGGCGGCGGTCGCTCTCCGATACAAACCGACGAGATTCAATACCAGCTTGTCAAAGGTACGTTTGTGGCCCCCAAAGCGGGCGACACCGTACAGACCCCTAGTGGTCGGACCCGTGCCTGGAAGCCGTTGTCCATCGGCAAAGACGGCTGGTTTGCTTCAGACGACCTTCAAGGCGGTTACGCCTATTTTGAAGTGGTCTCGGAGAACCGGCAAACGATGATGCTCGAGGCAGCCGGCCAAGGGTCGAGCTGGATCAATGGGGTGATCCGCGGAGGCGACCCTTACGCCTACGATTATCTGAAGGTGCCCGTAGAGCTTCACGCAGGTCGAAACCAACTCCTCTTCTCGATCCCGCGTGGCAGGCTTAGTGTGCGTCTTTCTCAACCTCTTGCCCCACGCTATGTGTCCGCTTCGGATCCGACGTTGCCGGATCTGCGCGTAGGAACGGTCGAGGGCTATTGGGGAGGCGTGGTCGTCGTCAATGCGTCCCAACAGCCACTGAAGGGCGCTTCGATCACGACGAGGGGCATCGGACTGCGCAAGTATGATCGGCCGATCCCTGAGATTCCCCCGATGAGCGTGCGCAAGGTGCCCATGCGCATCGAGACCGACGGAAGCCAATCGGGGAAAGTGACCCTCGCGGTCACCCTGAATGGGCCAGCCGATGCCCATGGCAGCACAGCGGTATTTCCTCTGGACGTCAAGACATCGAATCAGACTTACAAGAAGACCTTTATCAGCACGATCGACGGGAGTGTCCAGTATTACGCCGTCGTTCCCGCTACCGACCGCTCCAAGCCGCCGGCTCTCGTTTTGACCCTGCATGGCGCCAGCGTCGAAGCCATTGGACAAGCAAATGCCTATTCGGCCAAGAGCTGGGCTGACATCGTCGCGCCGACCAATCGGAGACCATATGGATTCGATTGGGAGGACTGGGGACGGCTTGATGCGATGGAAGTGCTGGGAATCGCCAAAAAGGAGCTCGGCACGGATCCAACGCGGACTTACCTGACCGGGCACTCGATGGGCGGTCATGGCACCTGGCAGGTCGGCGTCACTTTTCCCGACCAATTCGCCGCCATCGCTCCAAGCGCCGGATGGATCAGCTTCTTCAGTTACGCAGGAACGCCACGGAACAGCCAGCCCGATGCAATGACTTCGATCTTTCAGCGGGCTGCGAACAGCAGCGATACGCTCGCTTTATCCCATAACTATCTGAGAGAAAAGATCTACATTTTGCACGGCGACAAAGATGATAATGTTCCCGTTACCGAAGCTCGCACCATGCGTGACGTTCTCGCGAAATTCCACCCCAACGTGCAATATCACGAGCAGCCCGGCGCTGGACACTGGTGGGGCAACGAATGCGTCGATTGGAAACCGATTTTCGATCTATTTCAGGCCGAAAAGCTTCCTTACGCCAATGATGCCTCGCACTTTGAATTCTTCACGGCGAACCCAGCGGTTTCGGCTCGCTGCTACTGGGTGACGATCGTTCAGCAGGACGTTCCTTTGGGCATCAGTTCTTTCAAGCTCGACCGGAATCTGTCCGGCGACATTTCGATGAAGACGGACAATGTCGTCACTCTCGATTTGGACACGCGAGCCTTGCCCAATCCATTCGTAAAACTAACGATTAACGGACAGATTCTGAATCTCGTCATCCCCAAAGACGGATCCGATTTGTTCGTCAGTCTAGTCGACGGAAAATGGCGCCAATCCGATGGCCCCGCATCTGGAGAAAAGACGCCCTTAAGAGGCGGTCCGTTCAAGCAGGCATTTGGTCAACGCTTCGTCTTCGTGTATGGGACCGGGGGCACCAAAGAAGAGAACGACTGGATGTTTCAGAAGGCGCGGTACGACTCCGAGGTCTGGATGTACCGAGCGAACGGAAGCGTCGACATCGTCGCCGACCGCGATTTCGATGTCACCAAGAATCAAGACAGAAGTGTTATCGTCTACGGAAATTCCTCCAACAACTCCTGTTGGGATTCGCTCCTGGGACACTCCCCGATACAGATCGGAAACGGAATTGTGCGTATCGGTCGTCGCGATCTCAAAGGGACCGATCTTGCCTGCATCTACCTCCGGCCCAGGCCAGGCAGCGCCTCAGCGCTCGTCGGAGTGGTGAGCGGATCGGGCCTCGAAGGGATGAGAGCAACTGACAGACTGCCCTATTTCACTTCCGGCGTTGGGTACCCGGATTTCACGGTCCTACGCGCGGATTACTGGCAGAAGGGCCTTGGCGGCGTGGAATGTGCAGGATTCTTTGGTAATTCTTGGGAGCTTTCGGAGCACAATATGGTCTGGCGCGATCCGATTAGGTGAACATGGCCGCGAAGATCGAACTCACTCTGGAGCAGCAGCGATCGTTGGGAATCGACCTCAACAACGCGACTTGGAGACTACTCGAGCGGCAAGGACGCTCTCCGATTGACGACGAATTGATGGTTCATGCGGCACATGCCTCCGCCTATCACTGGTCGATTGGTGGCACGGGCCTCAACGCTATTCGAGCCGACTGGCTGATTTCTCACGTGTACGCTGTTCTTGGGCGCCCCCAGCAAGCGGTGCACTACGCCAAGCTCTGCTACCAAGGCACACAAGAGTTCGACGCGACCGATTTCGACCTTGCCTACGCAGAAGAAGCAATGGCCCGAGCTCATGCTTGCTCGGGAGACTCCGCCCAAGCGCAGAATTACTTTGTTCGCGCAAAAGAAGCGGGTGAAGCGATCGTCGATCCTGAGGACCGCAAGATCTTCGAGAGCGACTTCCGGGCCGGCCCCTGGTTTGGCCTTGCTGGGTCCGCCGAGTAAGCTTGCGCTGAGAGGACATGGACGTTTTTTCCGGGGTTTTCACCGAGCAGGCCATCGTGCAGGCTTTGGGCATTTTGCTCAAGCTGGGCTTGGCTGTGGTGCTCGGAGGAGCAATCGGTTGGGAGCGAGAGCGGCACGGCCGCCCCGCCGGCATCCGCACCCACATGCTCATTATCCTCGGGGTAACCCTCATTTGCGAAGTGAGCAAGGGGTTCAACGATCCTGCGCCGGCCCGCGTGGCGGCAGGAGTCATCACCGGCATCGGTTTTCTCGGCGCCGGCTCGATACTCCGGATCGGAACGGATGTCAAGGGCCTGACGACGGCTGCGAGCATTTGGGCGGCGGCGGCCCGTGGCATGGCCGTGAGCGTCGGAGGGGCTTTCTTCTATGTCGCTATCGCAGCGACGATCTTGAGCCTTTTCACCTTAAGCTGGGTGGACCGTATCGAGAGGCGCCTCAATCCGATCGGCCATCCAAGCGGCTTGCTGGTCACCTTGGAGAGCCGCAACCACCTGCCCGAACTCTTGGCTGCACTCGAACGGACTCAGATTTCCGCGGTCGGATTTCGAATTACGAACGGCGAGCGGCCTTTCC
>JAYROD010000479.1:0-4212 GCA_041911835.1 Fimbriimonadaceae bacterium
GCCGCCTCCGCTCAGGCGCTCGTTCTCGCCGCGAATCTTGCTGAAGTTGGTGCCGACGCCGCTGCCATATTTAAAGATGCGCGCTTCGCGAGTCCAGAGGTCCATGATCCCGCCTTCATTGACGAGGTCATCTTTGACACTTAATATAAAGCAGGCGTGTGGCTGCGGCCGCTCGTAGGCGTTCTCGCTTTTCTTGAGCTTCTTCGTTTTGGGGTCGACGTAGTGGTGCCCTTGGGCCGTGCCCTCGATTCCGTAGGCGAAATGGAGCCCGGTATTGAACCATTGAGGGCTGTTGGGGGCGGCGAGCTGCCGAGCAAGCATGTTGCACAGTTCGTCATAGAAGGCTTGGGCATCTTCGGCGGTGTCGAAGTAGCCAAATTTCTCTCCCCAATGCCGCCAGCATCCAGCCAGACGGTGGAAGACTTGGCGGGAATCGGATTCTGTGTCGGCGCCCTTAGCGGAATCGTCAGTGAGGCCGGCCTTGCGGAAGTATTTCTGCGCGAGGATGTCGGTGGCCACCTGTGACCAATGTGAGGGCACCATGACGTTTTCCATGAGGAAGACTTGGCTTCCGTCTGGGTTCTTGATCTCGCTCCGGCGGGCTTCGAATTCGATGCCTTCGTAGGGGCCCTGGCCCTGCTGGGTAAAAAGACGCTGGATCTTCATAAGGTCACATTCCTCCGTGAATTAAAAAAGCAGTTCTCCTTGTGGGCAGAGACACTCCGCCCCTTGCTGGCCAGAGGCCGATAAACATGGGTTGCTCGGGGTTGAAGCGTGGTGCCGGACCGTGTTCCGTCGCAAAGGTTCGGGCGAGGCCTGAGTCCGGACGCTGCGTTTTTCAATCGCGTGCTCCCTTCTGGACGGAAGAAACGGATGCAACGATTTCATGAAAATCGCGGACCGTTTCGAATTCCTTGTAGACGCTCGCGAAGCGCACATAGGCCACGGAATCGAGCTCGGAAAGGGCGTCCATGACTCGCTCTCCAACTTCAGTGGATTTCACTTCATGGTGGTTTAGGTCGAAGAGGCTCCGCTCGATCGCCTCCGCGGTCTCGAGCAGCGCTTCATGGGAGACTGGGCGCTTCCGGCAGGCGATAAGCATGCTCTGGAAGACCTTCTCCCGACTGAATTCCTCCCGGGAGCCGTCCCGTTTGACGATGAAAAGGCGCGGCCTCTCAGGTTCTTCGAACGTGTTGAACCGGCGATGGCAGCGCTCGCACTCGCGACGTCGTCGTACACCCTCGCCATCTCTCGCTGCGCGAGAGTCGAGCACCTTATGTTCGGTATGGCCGCAGAAGGGGCAACGCATGCGATCTCAACACAATATCTTGTGTCAAATCGTATTTTATACTACGATATCTTGGGTGTCAAGGGCAGATTTCCCCTGATTCTTCAGAGCGTTGCCCCCAGGAAGAGGGAAAACTGCCCTCTCCTGCCGGGAAACCGGCCTCCCAGAGGGATAATCGAGTTTTTCACCCAGCACTTTTTCCTGATGCGAACTTTTGGCTTGCTTTTTGCAGTCATAGCCTGTAGAATGTGATTAGCAAGGCTTAGTGTAGTTGCTGGCCCAAGTTATATGGGTCGCCTGCGATGAGCCTGCAGTTGACATATCCTTACTTACTCGGGAGGAAGAGAAACGACATGCGGAAATTAATCCTGACTTCATTCGCCGCCGTCTTGGCGTCCGGCGCTTTTGCTGCAACCCTTTGGGACAACGGTCCATACACGACCGACGCAGGTACGACCTTCAACGGTCTGCCCATCAACAAGTGCGACACGGCGACCGTCGGCGACAATGCCTACATCGGTACGTTCCGATTGGCTGACGACTTCACGATTGGCGCCGGCCAGACCTGGTTGATCGATCGAATCAACATCTACGGCTATCTGCTTCAGACGGCTCAAAACCTTATCAGCAACCTGAGCGTCGGCATCTACGATGGCGACCCCTCCGCCGGCGGAACGCTCATTGGCTCCATCGGATTTAGCGACCACCTGAACACTCCGGTTAACCAGAACATCCAGTGGTACCAGAACCGAACGGGCGGCACGCCAAATGGCGACCGACCAGTCTACGAATTCGCGGCCACCGGTGCCGGCGGATCCAGCCTCGGTTGGACGATCGCCAACAACACGGGTAGCGCCAAGACCTACTGGCTGACCTGGGAAACCGACAACACGAACGGAGATCCCAATGCATTCACGGCACGACGTGCCAAGCAGTACGCAGCCGGCAACTCCAAGCAGTTCAGCTACGGAACCAGCGCTTGGACGAATAACCTCAATAACTCCGGCGGCGGAGCTGACGAGCTTTGGAACATCCAGGGTTCAGTCGTTCCTGAGCCCGGCACATTCGTCGCCATCGCTGCTGGTCTCGGCGTGCTCTTCGCTCGACGTCGACGCAAGTAAGAAACGAAGGATAACATATCCTGGGAGTAAGGATAGGCTTCCTCGCTAATCGCGGGGAAGCCTTTTCTCGTTTGGGCCGCGTCAAAATTAGGGTTGCTCGCTGAGCCTCAAACCTAATTCAGCCCATTGCTGTGGCTCAATGGGGCTCGGCGCATCCATGAGTGGGTCGTAGCCCTGCCCGATCTTCGGGAACGCCATGACTTCGCGTATGTTCTCATCATCGGTCAGCAGCATGACGAGCCGGTCGATCCCCGGAGCGATTCCGCCGTGGGGCGGCCCTCCATACTGATACGCCTCGAGCATGTGCCCAAAGCTCGCCGCTTTGGCTTCGTCGAACCCAATCAATTTGAAGACGCGAGCTTGAATGTCCGGACGATGAATACGGATCGATCCTGAAGCCCATTCCATGCCGTTGCAGACGATGTCGTAGCAGTCCGCTCGGACCCGGCCCGGATCGCTCTCAAGAAAGGAAAGATCGTCATCCTTCGGAGCAGTGAACATATGGTGCGAGGGGGACCACGTCTTGCTATCGGAATCCCACTCCACAAGCGGGAAGTCAAGTACCCAACAAAATGAGAGCTTGCGCGGGTCACGATAGCCACATCGCTGCCCGATTTCGTTCCGCAGCCGAAAAAGGACGTTGTTGCCAACGGAATAGTCGTCCGCAATGAAACACAAGAGGTCCCCCGCCTCAGCTTGACTGGTGGCTAGGATTGCCTCGAGTTCTTCTGGACTTAGAAACTTGACGATGGAGCCTTTGACCGCAAGTCCTTTTGGGCTGGAATATGCCGCGGCATCTGGTTCGAGTTCCTCGGGCCGAACGACGGCAACCGACGCCATTCCTTTCGCACCGAACTCTTTGCAGAACTCTTCGAGCTGGCCTACTTCTTTCCGCGAGAGCTGAGCGCCACCTGGATAGCGCAGTCCTCGGACCCTTCCGCCTCCCTCGACGGCGCCCTTGAAGACTGAGAATCCCGATTGCCGTACGGCTTCGCTAACGTCGAACAACTCCAAGCCGAACCGGAGGTCTGGCTTGTCGCAACCATAGCGCTCCATCGCCTCGTCGAAAGTCAGCCGCGCAAAAGTACCGACCGGCTCCTTATCGATTTCGAATTCTTTGATCAGCTCGTTGATCACCGCCCGAGTGAACCCTTCCGCCAGCTGCAGGATATCCTCTTGGGTGACGAAGGACATTTCAAGGTCGAGCTGGGTGAATTCAGGCTGCCGATCGCTCCGCTGGGCCTCGTCGCGGAAGCACTTGGCGATCTGATAGTAGCGCTCGAGCCCTGCTACCATCAGCAGTTGCTTGTACTGCTGCGGACTTTGCGGCAGGGCGTAGAAGTGGCCTGGCTCCAGTCGGTACGGAACAACGTAATCGCGGGCCCCTTCGGGAGTCGATTTAGTGAAGATCGGGGTCTCCACTTCGATGAAATCGCGAGCGTCCAGATAGTTCCGGATCTTGCGTATGGCCGCAGCTCGAATGGCCATACGTCTGTACATCGAAGGTCGTCGGAGGTCGAGATAGCGGTGCTTGATCCGCAGTTCCTCGTTGACGCTAGCCATCTGCTCTTCGTCGCTAATAGGGAACGGCAGAGGCTTGGCTGGACCCAGAATCTGGTAGCTGTCGACGATGATCTCGACGTCTCCGGTCGGCATCCGTGGGTTTTTGGTCTCATCGCTGCGCTCTTGCACGGTTCCTGCGACGCTGAGGCAAGTTTCCGACCTCAACTCCTGCAGATTGGTAAATTGCTCGGGCCGTAAGACAAGTTGCGTCAGGCCGGTACGGTCGCGCAGGTCGATGAA
>JAYROD010000480.1:0-3763 GCA_041911835.1 Fimbriimonadaceae bacterium
GATCGTCAATTTCCTCATCGTCACGAGGACTTCGATCGACAACAGCTCCAGGCCTTTCTACCAGAGCGTCTTGCGAAGACTCCAGGCGGGCCTGTTCTATCTTGCGCTATATGGCCTGGTCGGCGTGGCGGTGTGCCTTGTCGTCGAGCGTGGACTTTCGTTGCTGCTGCCTCTTTTTCTAGCGCCGGTCTTGGCACTTCGAACGGCCTTGCAGATGGGGGCGCGGGCCGAGGAGCATTATTACGAAACGATTGTCGCGCTCACGCTGATGCTCCAGCGGTCCCACCCCTACACCCATCGCCATCTAGAACGCGTCGGACAACTCGCGGAGATGGTAGCGCTGCAGCTCGGCCTTTCACCTCGCCGCGCGCTTAAGGTTCGCGAGGCGGCGATCCTCCACGACATCGGGAAGATCGCGATCGATGAAGAAGTGCTCGATAAGCCGGGCAGGCTTAGCGAGGACGAAATGGAGCATGTGCGCATGCATCCCGAGTTTGGAGCCGTGATTCTCGCCCACTCAGAAGAATTCCGCGAGATCGTCCCATGGATACGGTCCCACCATGAACGTCCCGACGGCAAGGGATACCCAGGCCGCCTCCAGGACGTCGAGATACCCATCGAAAGCAAGATCATCGCCGTGACGGACGCGTTCGACGCCATGGTAGGTGGCGCCCAGCCCGAAGAAGTGCGATCCTACCGCGTTCCCATGCAGACGGACGAGGCGCTCTGCGAATTGGACCGATGTGCAGGTTCCCAGTTCGATCGCCGGGTGGTCGAAGTGTTTTCGCAGGTTGTGTTCCAAGCGGAGGGGACCTGATGGACTTCTTGGCTTGGGTGATGCTCGGCATGGTGGCGGTCGCCACGGTTGGGCTCGTCATCTATTTGAAGGCTTACCTTCCAAAGCAAATGGAGGAGAAGTACCGCGAATCGCTTAAAGCCTTCAGCACGGCGGTCGAATTGAGATTCCCGAGCCACGAAGGACTGACGCAGCGCGTCATTGGCCTGAGTGCGGCGTTGGGGGAACAACTCGGCTTGAGCCGTCGACGTTTGGCCGACCTGGAGAATGCGGCGCTGCTTCGGGATATCGGCCTGTGCGCCATTCCATATAAGCTGGTCAACAGCAAGCCTTTTATGGATTGGGACGAGGCTGACCGGCTGACCTATATGCGACATCCGGAAGTCAGCGGCGCCATGCTTGAACTCATCCCGTCCCTCAGGCATCTCGCAGCGATCGTCCGGAGCCACCACGCCCCGTTCGATGGATCAGGTGGGTCCTTTTTCCCAAGAGGGGAGAGCATCCCGTTGGAATCGCGGGTGCTGTGCGTGGTTTGTGAGTACGTTTGGCTGGAGAGCCGACTCGGCGATCTAATGGCGAAAGAGGCCATTCGACTCGACCGGGGTTCGAAATTCGACCCGGTGGTTGTCGACCAGTTCCTGCGGATGCTAACATCGGCAAGTGTCGCAGACCAGCAGGAAACCGCTCTTCTCCTTTGATTCTGGAGCTTGGTGGGGACTCGGTCTATTCGTCTTCGCCTTCGGTTTCCGACTGCTTGGCATAGGTTGGGGGCTGCCCAACGATCGTCATCTGCCGAGCCTACATCCCGACGAACCGATCGTCTATCTCTATTCTCAACAGATCAAGCCGGGCCAATTCAACTTCGATCCGGGATTCTATAACTACGGCACGCTCTATCTGACGGTACTCAGAGTGGCATCGGACATGTTGAGTTCCTATGGTGGGGGTCCTGCGTCAAAGTCCGAGGAAGACACCTGGAAGTTTATTGGCAGGGTCGATCTGGCAGGAAGGATCATCAATTCGCTTGCCGGGGCCGGTACGGCCCTGCTCGTGTTCGCATGCCTCCGGCGGCGAACGATCTTTTGGGGTGCGTTAGCCGGAGGCGTGGCCATGGCCGTCGCGCCGGGCAACGTCATCCATTCCCGTTTTCAGACGGTCGACGTGTTTGGAGCATTCCTGTTCATGGCGAGCGTGGCGTGCGCGCTCAAGCTGACACCGGGCCGCGATGAAGCGGAGCAGCCGGAGCCCAAGTGGCTCAAGTGGGGATTATGGGCGGGAATATTCGCAGGTCTGTCCGCCGGTACGAAGTATTCGGGCGTCCTCGCGATCCTCGCGCTGTTCGTCGCGGTCTTCTACATCCCGAAGGGACGACGGCTGGCCTGTGCAGGGGTTGGAATTCTTGCGACCGCAGTGGGCTTTTTCGCGGCGACCCCGGGCGCCTTGACGAACACCCAAAAGTTCATCGAGGACTTTCAATTCGAAGTGCTTCACACAAGCACCGGCCATGGATTGGTCTTTGCCGGGACGAGCCCAGGATTCATTTACCACATGGCAAATCTGAGCGCCGGGTTTGGCATTATCCTGACCATCCTTGGAGCCGGTGGGCTCTTGGCGGCGGCGATTCGAAAGCACCCTTGGGCGTTCGTCGTGCTTGCCGCGGCAGTTCCGACCTATATTCTCATCGGTCGAGCAGAAGTGAAGTTCTTCCGATACGTTTTGCCTCTCATTCCGCTTTTGGCGATGGGGTTCGGCTGGCTCGTCGGCCAAGCCCAGATCAGCCCACAACGGTGGTGGAGAGTGGCCGTTGTTGCAGGGCTCTTTGGCATAGGGGCCTCGTTGAGCCAAGCGCTGATCGCCAGCGCATATATGATGGCCCGCGACCCGCGTGATGAAGCCGCCGACTACCTCAAAAAGAACTCGAAGCCAGGGGACACCGTCGCGCTGGTGTCCGATCCGTGGTTCCAGACGCCAACGCTCTACCCGCTGACACCTGTCCCACGTTCGGTGCCTTTTCCGATGCGGGATGGCTTCATGAAGGCTGCTTCCAATCCGGCCGTCATGAGATACGTTCCCGACAATCCAGAAGAGCGTAAGGATTGGGACCAGCGGGTGCTCGACTCAAAGCCCACTTGGGTGGTGTACAGCAGCTATGAGTTCGATGATCTGTTCCGCTTGAGCCGGCTCAATCCTTCTGATCCGGAGTTTGCCGGTCAAATCGCCGACTTCCAGGCTTTCATGAGCCGACTGGAGAAGGAGTATCAACGGGACAACCTCTTTGGTGTGGGTGGGCCAACGATCCATGACCTCATGTACATCCGTCCCATCATTTACATTTGGAAGCGAAAACCGGACTCGAGAATGCCATAGTCGATTTCTTGGACCATCTTCACGTCGAGCGTGGAGCCAGTTCGCACACCCTTGCGGCGTACCGCAATGACCTCAACCGCGCTGCGGAATTCTTTGCAGATCACGGAATCGACGACTGGCAGTCAATCGACGGTGAGCTCCAGCTCCGCTACCAGGCATCGCTGAAACCGCCGATCGCGCCGTCGACCGTCCAGAGGAAGCTAAGCAGTCTCAGATCGCTTCTGAAATTCTTGAAAGCGCGCGGACGCGGACCAAAGTCCGATCTGCCGTCGACCGGCGGAATCAGGAAACCCAAAACACTTCCCAAAGCCCTTACAATGGCTGAGCTCAAAGCGCTGCTCGAGGCCCCCGATCTCAGCAAAGCTTCCGGAATTCGGGATCGCGCGATCATGGAGCTCATTTACGGCGGCGGACTCCGCGTCAGTGAGGTTGTCGACCTGCGTATGGAGCAGTTGGACCTCGACTCGGCATCGCTGACCGTTACTGGCAAGCGTGAAAAGACCCGGTGGGTGCCGTTGCCCGCAGAAACGGTCCAATGGCTTGAAAGATATTTACGGGATGCTCGCCCGCGGCTCTTGGTTCGAGCGTCGGCGCTCGTCA
>JAYROD010000481.1:0-1534 GCA_041911835.1 Fimbriimonadaceae bacterium
ATTCGTCGAAGCGCTGGCTTCGATGGGCCTTTCGCTCGACGAAGCGAAGCTGGCGGCCTTCGATGGATTCGAACGCGCTCTTTACGACGCAAACTCGGTGATGAACCTGACCCGAGTGAGCAAGGAGGAGTGCTGGCTCAGGCATTTCGTCGACAGTCTGCTGTTCCACGACTTGATTCCCATTGGAGCGACGGTGCTGGATATCGGGACTGGGCCCGGTTTTCCCGCATGGCCGCTCGCGCTAGCCCGTCCAGATCTTGCCGTTTCAGCGATGGATTCGAGTTCGAAGATGCTGGGATTCCTCGCGCAGAATCCGCTCGAAAACCTTACGCTTCGGCTCGGTAGAGCCGAGTGCGTATCGTTCGACCGACCGTTCGACGTGGTTACCGGACGAGCGGTAGCCCCCTTGGCGATTCAACTGGAGATTTCAGCGGCCCATTGCGCCGCAGGCGGCGTTGCGATTCCGATGAGGAGCATTGGAGACCTCGACCTAACCGCGAACCAGGCCGTATCGAAAGTCGGGTTTTCGCTCGAGCGCGTCGTGAGGCGGAATCTTCCTGGAACGGAGATCGAACGGTGCTTTCCCGTGTACCGAAAAGCGCGCGACTTTCGCAGCTCGCCGACACGGACATGGGCGGATATGAAGCGCAGGCCGCTCTTCTAGGGTCCTAGGAACTTGAGAAGCGCCTTGCTCAGACGGTGCTCAGGCTCGAGTTTGAGGGCAAACTCAAGGTTCTTACGCGCTTCCGAGAAGTCCTTCAGCTCGACCTGGGCAGAGGCTCGGGCCCAGTAGTAATCCGGCACTCTTGGCTGCAATGTGACGGCCAGATTCGCTTCAGCCAGGGCCCGTTGCAAGTCTTTGCTAGCCATATAGCAGCGAGAGAGATTGAAGTGGATATCCGCCAAGGCAAGCACGTCGTCGCCTGATACTGTGGTGGGCATGCGGCGCAGCGCTTCGAGGAGCAGCGCCCTTGCGCGATCGAATTCGCCAATGACGCGATAGCAGACCCCAGCTCCCAACGGCGGGGCGTACCGGGACTTGTTGTAGTCCGCGAGCTTCTGGTAAATCTCCGCGGCTCTGATGGCATTCACCCGATCGTCATCGCTGATCGGATCGCCATTTTCGTCCGCCTCGATCGCGGGCGCGCCGAGATCTCGCGCGCGGACGAGCATCTGTGCATAGGTCTCCTTGACCGCTCCCGTGTCGGTGACTCGGCTAATGATCAAAATCGTCAGCACGGCACCCACGACAACGAGCGGCCAAAAACGCAGTGGAGACTTTTGAGGGTTATCCGACGACAAAGTTCACCAACTTGTCGGGAACCACGATGACCTTGCGAACGGTGCCCGTCGACAGGTAGGCGCCGACCTTTTCGCTGCCTCTCGCCAACTGCTCGAGCGCATCGCGGGTACTTCCAGCCGGGGCCGAAATCGTTTCCCGTAGCTTGCCGTTCACTTGCACAGCTACGGTGACGGTATCGACCGATGCCAACTCCGGATTGTGTTCTGGCCACGGCGCAACGTAAGTGAAGCC
>JAYROD010000482.1:0-2184 GCA_041911835.1 Fimbriimonadaceae bacterium
ACCAGCTTCGGTCGAACCCCCGAGATGATCGAGCTCTATTCTCGCTTGACCGGGATCGTTTATCCCTATGACAAGTTCGCACAGAGCATTGTAGGAGATTTCGTTTTCGGTGGAATGGAAAACGTGACCGCTGTGACGAACACCTCCCGGACGCTTCATCCGGCTGCCAACGAACCGGTCGAAAGCTCCGAGTATCTGGTGCTGCACGAACTGGCCCATCAATGGTTCGGCGACCTCATCACTTGCCGCACCTGGGATCACACCTGGGTCAACGAAGGCTGGGCGACGTTCCTGCCGAATTTCTGGGATCGTGAGCAGCACGGCCAGCGCCAATTCGACTACAACCGCTATTCGACCTTTCAGCAAGCGCTAGACGCTTTCAAGAACGAGAAGTTGGCGAGAGCCACGACAATCGGGACGGACCCGATTCCTACGACGCTCGGCAACCCTTACCCGGGCGGCTCGGCAAGGATGTTCATGCTGATGGATCAGTTGGGTGAGCCACGGTTTTGGCGAGCGGTAAGAGACTATCTCAAGCAGTACAGCTTCCAGCCGGTGACGACCGAGGACTTCTTCTCGGCTGTCGGTAAGTCGGCCGGCGTGAACTTGACTTCCTTCATGAACCAGTTTTTCAAGACCCATGCGACCCCGGAACTCACAGCGTACTATTCGGGGCGAGATTTGGTGATCTCGCAGCCGAAGCCGTATTACACGCTCGATGTTCCGGTCTGGATTTGGGGTGGCAGCGGATGGATCAAGCGGTGGATGCACCTCGACGGCCCCGAAGCCAGGCTTGACGCAAGCGTCAACTTCGGCAAGCCAGTGCTGGTGGACCCTGAAGTGCACCTGATGGCGGATATCGCAACAAAGATCCCGCTGACGACATCTGAGATCATCCAGATTTATCAGCACGCTCCGAACGTCGCGTCGAAAGCTCGAATCATCGACGCGTGGTTCAACCAGCTCTCTCAAGACCAAATCGTGCAGCTCATGAAGGCCGAGCACTTCTGGGCTTTGGTTAATCAGATGGTCTCGAAGTTGGATGCGAGTTCGATCGATATTGTCATCAGCCTGATCGGAAGGCAAGATCGCCGGGTGGCCAACACCGCAATTCAGGCACTGGCCAAACTCTCTAAGTCCGACGCAGCAATTTCGGCGCTTCAGGACATCCTCGCTAAGGACCCGAACTCGATCCTTCGCGAGTCGGCCCTCGACAGCCTCTTAGCGCTGACTTCAGATGCATCACTCGCCGAGAGGGCCTGGAACATGGATGCGCTCAACGACGGCTTTCGCATTCGAGCTATGCAGTGGTGGGCAAAAAATGATCCCGACACCGCGCGAGAGAAAGCCCTTTCGAACCTGGCCGCGCCAGGGAGCGAACCGCTGCGGTATGCGTGCATCGAGGCACTAGGTGTTGTCAAGGACAAACCGGGTGAGCGGCGAGCGTTTGATGCGCTCGCCAAAATTCTGAGCGAGCGGTCTTATCGAGCCAGATTGACCGCCATTCAGGCGCTGGGTGCGTACGGCAGCAAAGACGCCATAGCGGTGCTGGAGCCGTTCCTCGATTACGGACAAAACGCGCTTCGGGGAACTGCGACGGCGGTCGTATCGGAATTAAGGAAGAAGTAACCCATGCTGCTCACTGCACTCTTCCTCACCCTCGGCCCACTTCAGCACAACTGGGCGCCCAAGCTCTCGCCGGATGAAAAGCTGGCTATCGATCGGATCTCGCCGCAGTCCTTGACAGGGAACCTGAGCTTCATTGCCTCGGACCTTCTCGAGGGACGCAACACGCCAAGCCGTGGACTGGATCTCGCCGCGGAGTACATCGCTGCCCAATTCAGGCGCGCCGGCCTCGAACCTGCCGGGGACGACGGCTACTTCCAGACAGCCGAATGGAAGAGCGATCCTCCTCAAAAGGTCAGAAACGTCATTGGAATCCTGAGAGGGTCAGATCCGAAACTGAAGGACACCTATGTGCTGGTCACCGCCCACTACGACCACCTCGGGGTACGTCAAAACTTGCAAGGAGACAACATCTTTAACGGCGCGAATGACGATGGCAGTGGGACAGTGTCCGTCATGGAACTCGCTTATGCTCTTGGCAGCCTCAAGCAGCGGCCCAAACGCAGCATCGTGTTCATGACGTTTTACGGTGAGGAGAAGGGACTGGTCGGGTCTCGG
>JAYROD010000483.1:0-7218 GCA_041911835.1 Fimbriimonadaceae bacterium
AAGGGCCCGCTCGCAAAGAGCGGGCCCTTTCACTTGTCGCGGCTCAATTGCGGCAAATGCTTCTCCAGGCTCATCGCAAGCGCTGGCTGGTCAACACCGATCCAATGCGCCGCAGCAGAGTCGACAAACACCGCTGCGGGATCGACCAACGGCCTCGAAATCGGAATGCTGGCTTGGATCAACACCGCATTCTCTGTTAGCCGCAAAGCTACCCCGCAAACCTTGATCCCGGTCCGCTCGTCGACGATGTCATTTGCCGAGACGTGCGCAAAGCAATCCGCGCTCTTATGTAGCTTGGAAACAAAGGGAGTCGACTCGCCAAGAGCCGCTGGCACTCCAGCCTGCCGGATAGCTTCGATCATTGGAGCGGTAATCCGCCGATAAACCTTCCGAACAGACCTCGAAAGCTGTTCGACCGTCTCCCCATCTTCCAGAAGCAACAGCAGCGGACAGCTCAATCCCAAAGTGAGGTCATGCCCGTGAAGAACCCCACGTCCACCTGTCGGTCGCATCACCCATGGAATTTCACAACCAGGTCGCAAATCCCGTACAGGGTCCTGATACATCCCCAGACTAATCCACGGACCATCCCACGTGTAAATCCGCCAACGCAGCGCACTACATTCCAGCAGCGCGGCGTCGCGCCGCATGTTTTCTGCGCCGCCCACCGCCCACTCGACGTGGGAAGCGCTAAACGCCAACCGAGTCTTTTGCGGGTTCAGGATTCCAGTGGACATCGAGGTCCTTTACCGCTTTCGCCTCATCCAATCGCCCCACTACCTGCGTCGTCGGCGCATCGTGGAGCAAATCAGGGTTCGAAACCGCTTCGCCACAGATTGCGATGACGGCGTCGCAGAATGCATCAAGCGTTTCTTTGCACTCTGTTTCTGTGGGCTCGATCATCATCGCTTCGTGCACGATGAGCGGGAAGTAATTGGTTGGAGGATGGAAACCGTAGTCAATTAGGCGCTTGCTGATGTCCAGCGCTCTTACGCCATTTTCTTTCTTGTACTTTTCTGCAGTCAGGACGCACTCGTGCATGCACGGTCGGTCGTGCGCCGCCGGCAGAACATCCTTTAGCCGCGCTTTCACATAGTTTGCATTCAATACCGAGTGCCGTGAAATCTCCGGAAGCCCTTCCCTTCCAAAAGCAAGCAGATAGGTGAGCGCCCGCACTTCCATGAGAAATTGCCCGAACCAGGGGCTCACGCGACCGATCGAGAGGGGACGCTTGTCGTCCAACTCTACTGAACCGGAAGCGCCTCGACGTACGACGGGCACCGGAAGAAATGGCTCCAAATGCTTCTTTACTCCAACCGCTCCACAGCCTGGGCCGCCGCCGCCATGGGGGGTGGAGAACGTCTTGTGTAGGTTAAGATGCATGCAGTCGAAACCGTGATCACCCGGACGCGTCGTGCCGACCATTGCGTTCATATTCGCGCCGTCGCAAAACACCTGACCTCCCGCATCGTGAACCATCTTGCATATCTTTTCGATGTTCGGCTCAAATAACCCCAAGGTGGAAGGGTTCGTGAGCATCAAACCTGCCACCGTGTCGTCGAGCAGTCCGGCTAGCGCCTCGAGGTCGGTGTTACCGGCCGTGTCAGTCGGCACGGAAGTAACCGAGAATCCACACATCGCGGCCGATGCGGGGTTGGTACCGTGTGCCGAGTCGGGAATAAGAATCACTTTTCGCTTGGCGCCATCGCCTTTCGCTTCGTGATAGGCCTTGATGAGCATGAGGCAGGTCATCTCTCCGTGAGCCCCTGCCAAAGGCTGGAGCGAGACCTCATCGAACCCGGTGACCTGGATCAAAATCTCCTGTACAGCTAGAAGGATGCCGAGGTTTCCGCTTGCCGTCTTCATTGGCTGCAGCGGGTGCGTGAGCGCAAAGCCCGTCAATGCCGCAGTCTTTTCGTTGATCTTCGGGTTGTACTTCATCGTGCACGAACCCAGCGGGTAGAAGCCGGTTTCGATTCCGTAATTGATATGGCTCAGGTTCGTAAAGTGACGCAGCAAGTCGAGTTCAGCGACTTCTGGGAGATTAAGGTTGGCTCTGAGTTCTCCGATGGCTGATCCAAGATCGACCTTGGGAGTGTCTGCCACCGGTAAGTTGCAGCCGATACGACCTTTCGACGACTTTTCGAAGATGAGCGTGGGTTGTGGGACGGCTTTCTTGATCATCGCACTGCCTCCGCCAATTTGTCGGCGAACCGATCGATTTGAGCTTTGTTCTTTGTTTCCGTGAGGGCGACCAGCAGGCAGTCGTCCAGACCGATGTAGTATCCACCGAGCGGGAGTCCGGCCATGATGCCTTGATCGATCAGTCGATTGAGCACGTCTTCCGCTCTCATCGGCAGTTGCAGCACGAACTCGCCAAATACCTTCGTTCCGGGATACTTGAGTTTGGCTCCCGATTCGGTGAGCCTACGCATCGCGTATTGCGTGTTCTGCACGGTACTTTCTGCGACAGATCTCAGCCCATTCTTGCCCATCGCGCAGAGATACACTGTCGCCGCGAGTCCCATGAGCGCTTCGTTTGTACAGATATTGGACGTGGCTTTTTCCCTTCGAATGTCCTGTTCGCGGGTCCTCAGGGTCATCGTATAGCCCGTTCGCCCCTCGCCGTCTACGGTTCGACCGACGATCCGTCCTGGGAGGCGACGCACGAGATCTTTCTTGCAGGCGAATAGCCCAACGAGCGGACCTCCGAAACCCATCGCCACTCCGAGCGGTTGACCCTCCCCGACAACGATGTCAGCGTCGAACTCACCTGGGGGCGGAAGCAGTCCCATCGCGACCGGATCGGCGACCACGATGAACAGCGCCCCCACCGTTCGCGCGGCATCACGGGCTACTCGCAAATCTTCGATCGAACCAAAGAAATTGGGATACTGGACGATCACGCTCGAAGTCTCTTCATCAACCGCTGAATAGTCCTTCGTCAGCCCTTCTTCCGTCGGCATTTCGACCACATCTTCCGACGTCGCCCAGGCATAGGTCTGAAGTACTTGCCGATAGTGGGGATGGACGCCATTGCTGATGACCGTCTTCTTGCGACCCGTTTGCGCCGAAGCGAGCAGCGCGGCTTCAGCCATCGAAGTGGCGCCATCGTACATCGACGCGTTAGCGAGGTCCATGCCGTAAAGTTCCGCAACCATCGTCTGAAACTCGTAAATGGTCTGGAGGTAGCCCTGCGAAAGCTCTGGCTGGTAAGGCGTATAGGCGGTGAGGAACTCTCCCCGTGAGATCACGGCGCCCACCGCTGCCGGAATGAATCGGTCGTAAAGGCCCGCCCCCAAGTACCAATCGGTGTTTGCTGCGCTCAGGTTCTTGTCTGCGAAGCTCTTCAGATGCAGGAAGAGATGATGCTCGTCCATCCCGGCGGGAATGTCCAGGTGGGTTTTCAGCTTCAGATTGTCGGGAATTTCACAAAAGAGATCGTCGATTGAATCGACGCCGATAGTCGCCAACATGGCTTGGCGATCTTCGGCGGTATGGGGAATATAAGGCATAAATTAGCTGTTCAGAATTCCTTGGTAGCCACTTGCGTCGAGCAAAGAGCCGACTTCTGCCGGATTGGACATTCGGATCTTCACCAGCCAGCCCCCCTGATAGGGATCGGTGTTGAGAAGCTCCGACTGTGCGCCGAGGCTGTCATTGACCGCGCTAACTACCCCCGAAACCGGAGAATAGACGTCGCTTACAGTCTTAACGCTCTCCACTGTGCCAAACGAGTCCCCGGAGGACACCGCTTTGCCTACGGCGGGCAGATCCACGTACACGATATCGCCAAGTTCGGACTGTGCAAAGTCGGTGATGCCGAGAACGGCCTCGTCGCCATCGACGCGGACCCATTCATGGGATTTTGTGTACTTCAAATCGCTGGGGATGTTCACTGAATTCTGCTCCTTCCTGATTCAATTCTACCCATCGAGCCTCGTTTTCGGCGGGTACCTTCTGGGCGTGTTGCGGATCGACTTCTTGACTCTGTTTCCGGAAATGATGCTCGCTGCGGTCGATCACTCCATTTTGGGCAGGGCGAGTCGGTCCGGTCTCGTTTCGTTCGAAGCGACCAACCCCCGAGATTTCGCGACCGACGTCCACAAGACGGTCGACGATTCTCCCTATGGTGGCGGTGCGGGGATGGTACTCAAGGTCGATATCATGGCTCAAGCGATCCGGTCGCTTCAACTTGAATCTTCAGTGCCGGTTATTTTCACCGACCCGAATGGCTCGAAGTTCACCCAAGCAGCGGCTCAGGATCTCAGCGCGCACGACCGAATAGCGTTCATCTGTGGCCACTACGAAGGGGTTGATGATCGGGTGCGATCGCTGTTTGCAACTCACTGCTTCAGCATCGGCGACTTCGTGCTTACAGGGGGCGAGTTGCCGGCTCTCGTGATGGCCGATGCGATCGTTCGGCTCCGTCCGGGGGTGCTTGGCGCCGCCGACAGCCTCGAGCAGGACAGCCATAGCGACGGACTGCTCAGCTATCCCCAATTCACGCGACCCGATGATTTCGAGGGGCATTGCGTTCCGGATGTGCTCAAATCGGGAGACCATGGCGCAGTCGCCCGTTGGCGCCGCTCGCACGCACTTCAATCCACGCGGGCTCAACGGCCCGATCTTTTCTGTCGGGCGAAGCTCGGCAAGAACGATCTCGATCTGCTATAATTTGCTAGCTGCCGGGCACTTTCCGTCCGGTTGCAGCGTTTTGAGGACCGTATTATGTCGAAGCAAGCTATTCTCGAAAGCGTCGCCCAGGAGTGCATCCGCAAAGACCTCCCGGACATCAAACCGGGTGACACCGTACGAGCCCACGTCAAGGTTCGTGAAGCCGGAAAAGAGCGAATTCAGGTCTTTGAAGGGCTCGTCATCGCCACCAGCGGCGGCGGCATCTCGAAAAGTGCGACCCTGCGCAAGAATAGCAATGGCGTCGGAGTCGAGCGAACGTTCCCGCTTCACTCTCCGAACGTGGCCAAATTCGAGATCATCCGACGAGGCAAGGTCCGCCGAGCAAAGCTCTATTACCTTCGAGATAAGGTCGGCAAAGACGCACGCATCGCAGAAAAGCGCTAACCCGTGCTGAAGCTCACTTCCCTACTCGCTCAGTCTCAAGAGCCGTCGGGCGTATTGGGCCTGATCGACAAGGTCGCCAGGACCCCCCTCAGCAACGTACTGATCTTCGTGGCGATATGCACGGCGATCCGAATCGGTCTTTTCTATTACATGCGTTCGGTGCCGGCTCACCTGCGGTCCGGAAGCTTTACCGTCGGCAAGATCCTCAACGAGTTTCTCGACGCAGTGATCTATGCGGGTGTGTTTGTATTCCTGATCATCCGACCCTTCGTCATCCAGACATTCTATATTCCGTCGGGATCGATGCTGGAGACGCTCCAGCTTCAGGATTACATCATTGCGAACAAGTTCATTTATCGCTATTCGGATCCGCAGCATGGCGATATCGTGGTGTTCAAGCCTCCGAAGTATGCGCTTTTCCCAGGTCAAGGCGAGACGGATTTCATCAAACGTTGCATCGGAGTGCCCGGTGACCTCATAGAAGTCAAGGACGGCGTGCTTTGGCGCAACGGCCAACCTGTCAAGGAACCGTATCTCAAGGAACCGACAGCCAACCACGACTTTAAGCTGGTGAAGTATCAGGGACGCTATGTTCCCGTCAGCATGAGCGGGGACTTCGCCAACAACGACAACACCACTTCGAGCGAGTACTACACGAACGACACTCAACTCATGAAGACCTATCGTGAGCTACCCGCGGAGAAGATCCCTCCGGGCTATTACCTCATGATGGGAGACAACCGGAACGGCTCATTCGACGGAAGGGCCTGGGGTCTGATACCTCGCGATTCCATCATCGGCCGATCCGAATTCATCTGGCTGCCCGTGAGCCGCTGGCGCATCACGCGCTAGAATCAGTCTCAATGCTGCAGCTCAACGGCGAGCCTCTCACACTCCAACAGATCCGTCAAGTGAGCCTCGGGAAACTGCCCGTCGCCCTTTCGGTAGATGCCCTCTCCCGCATGAAGGCTGGTCGGGAGGTCATCGAGCGGATCCTCGCGCAGCATCAAGTCGTGTATGGCGTCAACACCGGCTTTGGGAAACTGTCGGACGTCCGCATTGCCGACTCCGAGCTCCTCGAGCTCCAACTCAACCTGGTGCGAAGCCACGCTTGCGGGGTGGGAGAACCGCTCTCCGAACCAGAAACCCGTGCAATGCTCCTCCTACGTGCCAACGTTTTGGCGATCGGATGCAGCGGGGCCCGGCCGATCGCCGCCCAAACTCTCGTTCAGATGCTGGAAGAAGGAGTGCACCCTATCATCCCCAGCAAAGGCTCAGTCGGAGCCAGCGGCGATTTAGCTCCGCTCGCACACCTGGCCCTGGTAGCCATCGGCGAAGGCGAAGCGGTGTACCAAGGGCGCCGCATGCCTGGCGGGCAAGCGCTCTCCGAAGCTGGAATCGAACCGCTCGCGCTTCAGGCCAAGGAGGGGCTTGCGCTTCTGAACGGCACGCAGGCCATGGGTGCTGTAGGCGGCCTGGCGCTCGAGGACGCCCGATTTCTCACCGGGCTGGCCGACCTCGCCGGCGCCATGACGCTCGAAGCTCTGCTGGGGACTCCAGTCGCCTTCGATTCTCGGATCCAGGCTGTTCGCCCCCATCCCGGTCAAGTGGCCTCGGCCGAGCATTTGCGACAGCTGCTGGAAGGCAGCGAGATTCGCCAGTCCCACCTGGATGGAGATTCTCGAGTCCAAGACGCCTACTGCCTCCGATGTATGCCGCAGGTCCATGGTGCTGTTCGCGGGGCTCTCGAACACGCGAGGGAGATCGTGGAAATCGAGTCGGGATCGGCGACGGACAATCCCTTGGTATTCGGCGAGACCGGCGATGTCCTCTCCGGCGGCAATTTCCATGGTGCGCCACTGGGGCTGGTGTACGACTACGCCGCCATCGCCCTTACCGACCTCATCAGTATTAGCGAGCGCCGCATCGACCGCCTGATCAATCCCGACGCCAACGAGCATCTGCCAGCCTTTCTGGCCCGCAACGCCGGAGCTTGCTCAGGGTTCATGATGGCGCAGGTAACCGCCGCCGCCTTGCTCAACGAATCGAAGGTCTTGTCTCATCCCGCTTCCTCCGATTCCGTTCCAACCAGTGGCGGCAAGGAAGACCACGTGTCCATGGGCATGACCTCGGCTC
>JAYROD010000484.1:0-7342 GCA_041911835.1 Fimbriimonadaceae bacterium
AAGGAGCGGTGGTAACGGAGGACGGGGCAGGATGCCCCCTCGCCATTTTCCCTTTCAGAATTTTCGAGGCGCAGATCGTTTGATCTGCGCCTCGAGGATTATTTGAGCTCCCTCGTCGCTAGCCGCCCCACCCGGGATAAATGTCCTTCCGGCAGGAGAAGTATGGTCGCTTGAGCTGCCCATAGAAGATGTGCTTCGCATGTCCATCACACCAGATCGTGTTGGCGCCTTGGGTGTGGAGAAAGTTGAAGTGATCGATCAGCGACTGATCATTTGGAGGTGAGCCGAACCAGTCCGAAGTCATCAGGAAGTTGCACATCGGGACCCGGGAGAGGTGCTCCCAGCAAAGCAGCGTTTGAGCCGGCTCTTGCACCTCGGAGTCATTCGCCGCAAACATGGTGAAGGTCCCATCGGGCTCGAACCGGTAGCTCTTGGAGGCCGGCCCCCACTCGTTCTGGTAGGCGCCGGGGTTCGTGTTGTAGTAAGGCGACCAATAGGCCGGATTGAACCAGTTCAGCGCATCGGCGCTCTGCCACTTGTCGGGCATCGACGGGCATCGCTTGATCTGCTGGTTCTTGAGATAGGGGTCGATCGCACCTGGTCGTGGGGGGTGCGTCGCAGGCTCGTAGACGTGCCCATAGAAGCCGCCGTCAACGCCGTAATTGTTGTTGTCGTATCCCATCCAAATTTCTTGTGGGGCGAACCCGGGCATCACGTCGTGCTGGCAAGAGGAGAACCAGACGTCGTCATGATCCGACTTGTACAACATGGCCGCCAGGCCAATCTGGCGTTGATTGCTGAGGCACATGGCTTGCTTCGCCGCCTGCTTGGCGTGGGCAAAAACGGGGAAGAGAATCGCCGCCAAGATCGCGATGATCGCGATGACGACGAGGAGCTCGATGAGAGTGAATGCGCGCCTTAAGTACATGAGCGTCCTCCGGGATACCTATACAGTATCACGGAAGACGCCAAAAGTTAGGCAAAAGTTACGGGCTATCGCACCATGACGGCTTCGCCCAGCTTATTGACCGCGTCCCAATCGATCACCTGGAGGTACGCCTCGATGTATTTCATTCTGGCAACGGTGAAGTCGAGATAGTACGCGTGCTCGTAGACGTCCATCGCGAGAACGCAGGTGTGGTTCCAGATCGGAAACGTGTTCTGAGCGTCCCCGCCGTAATTGAAAAGTCGCTTTTCGGCGTGGTCGTACCCAAGGAACACCCAGCCACGAGCAGCCATCCCGGTCGCCTTCCAGTCCTTCACCCAGTTGTCAAAGCTGCCGTATGACGCCTTAATCAGTTCACCGACCTTGCCGGTGGCTTCGCCGCCTTGTCCCCCAATCGTATCGAAATAGATGTTGTGGTTGATGTATCCCTCGTAGGCGAACGAGTAGTCGATTTTCAATCCGCGAATGGCGCTGTATATTTGGTTGGCCTTCGCAGGGTCGACTTCCATCTCGGCGAGGGCTTTGCGGATTTCATTGGTCTTGTTGGCATACCCTTGCCAGAGCTTAAGGTGTTCGTCGTGCGTCTTGCGGCTGATGCCGACCCGCTCGGTTGAATAGCACTTCTCGGGAATCGCCTGCGGTACGGCGACAAGATTGGCTTCCAGTAATTCCATTGTCTTCTCCTTCTTCGGTTCGAGGCTCCAGATTGGGATCGCGGCAAGCGTCGCTCCGGCGACGGCCGTCCCTTTCAAGAACTTCCTTCGAGAAACGTGGTGGTCCATGGGTTCCCTCTCCGTGGCCATCGATGAGGCCAGGTTACCCCTTGATTCTACGAGCCCGATCCCCAGACGTTTTCCGAGTCCGTGCCAGGACCATAATAGGCCATGAACGCCTATCTTCCCATTGGGCTCCCCCTCGCTCCGAGCGTGTATCGCAGACTCATGGCGACGATCCCAGCGTCCCGCTACGACGAGGAACTGGTGGAGGGACGATTTACTCCGCGAGAGGTCATCGCCCACGTCGCCGACTGGGAGCCGATCCTGCGCGAGCGCATGAAGACTGCTATCGCGAGCCCCGGCGCCGCGATCCAAGGCATCGACGAAGCGCAGATGGCCTTCGACCACAACTATAAGGGATCTAACGTCGAAGAGCAGCTTCGGATCTTCGAGCGGGAGCGCAAGATTACGACCGAATTCATCAATGGGCTCACGCCGGAGGACTATGATAAGTTCGCCCTGCACAGCGAGCGCGGCCGCATTACGGTCGCCGACATGGCCAACATGCTGCTGGGTCACGACATCTACCATTTGGATCAACTCAGCGCTTACCTCGAAGAGAAGAGCGCGGGGACGTGGTGATTCCAAGTCTGGCGGGCCGGCGACATGTAAGTCAGAGCCCTAACGCTCCGAATCCGCATGCCTGAGTTGAAGTCCCATGACTAAGGCCCGACTCGAAGCGTTCAGCGATGGTGTGATTGCCATCCTCATTACGATCATGGTGCTGGAACTGAAGGTGCCGCACGAAGCTAGCTGGGAGGCGCTGAGACCTATGGCGCCGGTGTTCCTCAGCTATGTGCTCAGCTTCCTTTATCTGGGCATTTACTGGAGCAACCACCACCACTTGTTTCACGCGGTCAGGACCATACGGGGCGGTGTACTCTGGGCAAATCTTCATCTGCTGTTCTGGCTGTCACTCATCCCGTTCACAACGGCCTGGATGGGCGAGGACTTCAAACCGCTCTCCGTCGCCATGTACGGCGCGGACCTCCTGGCGGCCGCGATTGCTTATTGGATCATGGTAAGGGTCCTGCTCCGACATCACGAATCGGATTCGACGTTAGCTCGAGCGATTGGCAAGGACTTCAAGGGCACGATATCAATCGTTTGTTATGTGGTGGCGCTGGCGTTCGCAGCCTTGGAGCCTTGGATCGCTTGTGGGCTGTATATCGCCGTGGCGCTCATGTGGCTGGTGCCGGATCGGCGGATCGAGCGACTGATCTCCGAATAGCGGTGCGCCGCCAGCTACAAGCGAGCGTGGACCCTCTTCGAACGTAGGGCTCGACAAGCGGGATCACTTGGATTGGACGTCGCGAGGCTGGCCGGCAGGACTCAAACTTCGGCCTTCAGCCGGCCCCAACCGCACAATCGGAGGCACTACGCGCATCATGAGCGGGCCGTCGTGCAGTTTGCCATCCATCCGGACCGTTCGACCTTTCACGACACTTGAACCGAGCAGCCAACGGCCTCCGGATAGTCTCCAGGTGTCTGCGACCGTGGACGTGATGTCGAGCTTGTGGGGTTTTCCATCCTGGCCGGGTCCGGTCGCCTTGAGGTGCCCTTCGACGGTCGCCAGATAATCCGACCCGCGCCGCATCAATTGGCTTACTTTTCGGAACCAGGAAACATTCGTGTAAGCCGCCATCTGGCTCTCGACATCCTCCAGGTAACGGTCAAAGTTACGCGTGTTTCCAAAGAGCGACGTGGTTGAGAAGTTGACGTCCAAAAACCTGGAGATGCCCTTAGTGTTCTTGTGCAAGAAAGCCGCCGTCATCGCCGCGTAATTGGCATTTAGCTCATTCTTAATTTGAGCCAGATCGGCTTGCGATCCTCCATTTGAGATCGAAAGCAGAAGAGCGATCAATGAACACGGGGTCGGCATGCTGGTACTCCTCTTCGGACTGGTGCCCAGCAGGGTACCTGCCCGGAGCGCTCAATCCTCAAGCTTGATTTGCCGGCTGCATTTGCCATTCCGTCGGAGGGTCCAAGTGACAGAATAGGCGCCGGCGCCATCCGAACCGCCCATGACAACGATAAGCTTCTGACCATCCGAGGAGAACCGAGCGACGGGATCCATTCCGGGCCAAAGGAGATCACGGTACAACGATGGCGGAATCTTGAGCGCCTTACCATCTATGCTTGCAGTGAACGCAACAAGCTCCGTGAAGGTCTTCTCCATCTCCGCCTTGAGCGTCGAGCCCTTCGGCACGAACACCCCGTCGTCCCCCGTCAGCTCTTTACCGTCGACCATCGGATAAAGGTATTGACCCTCCTTTGTCGGGGGATCCAGAGCCTTCCCAGTCAGTTTTCGGCTGCCGAGCTTGAAGTTCGCTTGCTTCAGCATCACGGCATATGTGTGCTTGCCGGAGGTTCCGTGGAGATTCTTGATCTCCGGGCCGTTCCAATGAAGCTGTGAGGCCGAAAAGGTGATAAGAAGCGCCGTCAGCATGAGGACATTATGCGCGCGTCTCACCTACCCTCACCTCCGACGGCGCGAGAACATACGGCGACTTTCACCAGCTGTACTGTTCGGGTGCTGGTTTATAGCCAGGCCAAATTTCGTCGAGCTTTTGGAGGTGCTCGTCCGAGAGCTGTAGCTCCAAAGCCCGAATCGCTCCATCGAGTTGCTCAAGGGTTCGCGGACCGATGATGGGCGCCGTCACACCCTTTCGAGTGAGCAGCCACGCCAAGGCAACAGTTGCGGGGTTTTCGCCAAGTTCAGCACAGAAAGCCTCCCATTTCTCTAACTGCGGGCGAAGCTCGTCAATGGTTTTCTGCGCTTGCTCGGATGCCTTTCTGCCCACCGTCGCCTTTTGGAGGGCTCCTCCAAGTGCGCCTCCCGCCAACGGGCTCCAGGGGATGAAACCAAGGCCATAGCTCTCGCAGGCCGGAAGCTGCTCGATCTCCGCCATGCGAGAGCGGAGGTTGTAGAGGCTTTGCTCGGAGACCAGGCCAAGGAAACGCCGATTCTTTGCAGCTTCGTTGGCTTGGGCTATATGCCAGCCAGCGAAATTGCTCGAGCCGACATAGATCACCTTGCCCTGCTGTACCAGCAGTTCCATCGCCTCCCAAATCTCTTCCCACGGCGCTTCTCGCCAGATGTGGTGCATTTGATAAAGGTCCAGGTAGTCGGTCTTGAGCCGCATCAGGCTGCCCTCGCAGGCGCGGCGGATGTGGAGCTTGCTGAGTCGGCTCGTGTTGGGCCAGTCTCCCATGTCGCCGTAGAGTTTTGTCGCCAAGACGACTTTGTCTCGGCGGCCCCCGCCTTGAGCGATCCATCGTCCTACGATCTGTTCGGTCCAGCCTTCACCTTTTTTCCATCCATAAACGTCCGCAGTATCAAAGAAGTTGATGCCGAGCTCGAGCGCACGGTCCATGATCTTGAAGCTGTCTTCTTCGCTTGTGTGGGGCCCGAAATTCATCGTGCCGAGGCAGAGTCGTGAGACTTTCAGAGCCGTTCGGCCAAGGTTGGCATAGGTCATTGTATGGGAGGTTACCGGTGTGCGGCCGAAGCTCGCCGCACAGCTGAGGTCATCATGACAAGCCCGCAAATAGACTGGGCCCCCAGCTGGGGGCCCAATCGGATCGGGATCAGGAAGAAGCTACATTCGACGGCGCTTCGCCGCAATGAGGAGGGCTCCGGCTGCCAGTGCAAGGAATGCCGCTGGTTCTGGAACTGCAAAACCGGAAACTCGAATGACGTGGCTGCCGCCTCCAAAAGTCGAGAATAGAAAGTCTCCGGTTACAGGATCGATGTAAGCGCCCTCCGCGCCGGACAGCCCGGACATGAAGGTCCTTCTCGAGGCGACGATTGGATCACCGTTTGCATCAAGCTGGTAAGTGGCGACGTTTCCTGCACCGTATTCCGATAGGATCATGTTTTGTCCCCCGAAAAGGACAGAGCCGAGGGGAACATAAGCAAACCCTTCGGGCCCACCCGTCAATGTAGCCGTCAGGGTTGCAGCCGTGACGTCATACGTTCCCGAACCGTCGGGGCTGTAAGTCGCATCATAGAATTGGCCGCCTCCGTAGGAAACGATTTTCATTCGATTCGCAAACGTATATCCTGCGGGCCCGAAATTCACGGCTGAAACCGAACCAGCAACTCCGATTGCAGCGAGATTGACGACCTTGTCGGGAGCTACGCTCCCGGTCTTGTATTCCCCTAACTCATTGACTGGCCATCTTGCGGCAAATAGAATTCCACCGGGCCCAAAATAGACGCCTCCGTCGTTGTATGGTGCGGAAGCATAGACGCTTGCGCTTCCGACGAAGCCTGAAATGTGGCCGGTGCCGTCGCGAGTAACCCCAATGGAATAAAGGTTCCCGCTGGAAGTGTTCGCCGCGCCGCCGATGATGAGCGTGTTAGGATCGCCCAGCGCTGTCGTCAGCCCACCATAGTTGGCAGGAACGCCTGCAACAGGACCCAAATCAACAAAGGAGTAGTTCCCGGAATAGAACGGATCGATGACTTGGGAGAACCCGAAAACCGGGAAACCCAGTAGGAAGACACCACAAACCTTTCTCAAATTCAAAGCACAACCTCCCGTACTCCGTCCAGCATACACCTCAGATAGGGAATAGGCATTCAAAATTCAACTAAATTTCGAAATTTGCCGCCTGAAAGCTCCACTCAGTCACGCCCGTCCGAAGTCGTCCTCGTATCGCACGATATCGTCCTCGTCGAATATGCCGAAGGCGATCTCGAGCCACTCCGCACGAGCGTCGAGCCCCGTGGCTCGGTGCTTAGCTCCGCAAGGAATGAAAACCTGATCGCCAGCCCCGAGGGTTCGAACGTCGTCGCCTACCTGGACCTCCATCGAGCCGCTGAGTACTGTCCAAAGTTCGCTCCGCTTGGTGTGGGATTGAAGGCTGAGGCGCTTTCCGGGCTCCACCCAAATGCGCTTGACGGAAACCGGCTCATTTTGGACGAACTTCTCGAACCCGCCCCAAGGGCGCTCTTCGACATAACGGAGAGGCGGTTCCTTTCTAGGCTCCATCATGCGCTGAGCCTCGGCGCGAGCACTCCGAACGCGGATGGACCCGCGTATTTCGCCGCAACTCCAAGCTGCTCTTCGATTCGAAGAAGCTCGTTGTATTTCGCAACGCGGTCCGTGCGATTTGGGGCACCGGTTTTGATCTGTCCGCAGCACGTCGCCACAGCCAGTTGAGCGATCGTTGAGTCTTCCGTTTCTCCGGATCGATGGCTCATGACGGCCGTATATCCGGCACGCTTCGCCATGTCGACCGTAGCGAGGGTTTCGGTAAGCGATCCGATCTGATTAACCTTCACCAAAATCGAGTTGGCTGTGCAGTTCGCGATGCCACGCGAGAGCCGCTCGACGTTGGTAACGAAGAGGTCGTCGCCAACGAGTTGCACGCGACCGCCCAGCGCTTGGGTCACTGCTGACCAGCCTTCCCAGTCTTCTTCGGAGAGGCCATCTTCGACGCTGATGATCGGATACTTCTCGCAGAGCGAGACGAGATAGTCGACCTGCTCGCTAATTGTGCGCTCCTTGACCTCGCCGGCCTTATAGCGGTACTTGCCACCCTCGAAGAACTCCGTTGCTGCCGCGTCGATGCCCAGCCAAACCTGTGTTCCTGCCTTATAACCGGCATT
>JAYROD010000485.1:0-2215 GCA_041911835.1 Fimbriimonadaceae bacterium
AGTTTGAGACTCAAATTGACAGCTTCCTGCGGTGTTCGGAGCTTCGTGCTCGCTGAGGCAGATCGTGCGCCTCCCAGCGCCGCGACGGTGCCCTTGTGGAGTCGAGCGGCGGCAATGTCGGCGGCTCGCATGCCAGTCTTGTCAGCCGCCTTAGGGTCGGCTCCGCCCGCAACTAACGCGCGAACGACGCCGGGATAATCGCCGTACGCAGCGGCCAGCAGCAGTGCCGTTCGCCCTTTCAGGTCGCGAGCGTTGGGCTTTGCACCCTTTTGGAGCAACAACTTGACGAACTCGGTGTGGCCGTTCTTGGCAGCTTCCATCAAGGGAGTCTGCTGCTCGGCATCAGCGGTATTTACCTTTGCCCCTGCGTCGATCAGCATTCGACCGATATCGATATGGCCTTGGCGAGCCGCGAGCGACAGAGCGGTTGCCCCATCGTCGTTGGCGGCGTTAACGTCCGCTTTCTTCTGAATGAGTTCGGCAACGATGGGAGTCGCGCCAGAGACCGAAGCCATCATGAGCACCGACGAGCCGTCTCCTCGCGTCACGTCGACATCTGCCCCTTTCGAGATGAGGAGGCTCGCGCCTTCAACGTTGCCGCCTAGCGCTGCGAATGAAAGCGCCGTTCCATAGGTGCTGTCAGCATCGAGCTTCGCCCCGGCATCGAGCAGAGCCTTCATGACGTCGGTCTGATGAGATGCGGCCGCGATGAATAGGGGAGTGAATTCGAGTCCGTTGCGGGCGTTGGGATCGGCGCCTTTTTTGAGCAGGTCCTGAACCGCTTCAAGACTTCGATGGTCGATGGCGAGGAAGAGATCCTGCCCCAATTTGCCTTTTGCGGCGACTGGAGCGTCGGTCGACTTTCGCTTGGGTTGAACTTGTGTCCCGTGGAGCCCGAAGGGCCAGGACGAAGATGCGATGGCGAGACTGCCGACCATGGCTGTCCAGAAAACAGCGCGAATGGCAAGGCTGGGCACACTTTTACGAGATTTCATCTCCACACTCCTAAAGGTCGATATTGCGGTAATCGATTGCGAGGTTCGGCGTAATTATACACAGACCATTTTTCGGACCCTGACCCATGGTCCTATTGGGCGAGCCATAGTTACTGAAATTGGATCGTCGCATCTTCACCCATTTGAAATCGATTACCGAATGGTCGGCGCTCACTTGGACGGATGCTGGACGGCTTCCCAACGTGGGCAATCGACGACGTGATCGTTGACCATGCCGACGGCCTGCATATAGGCATAAATGATTGTCGAGCCGACGAAGGAAAAGCCACGTGATTTGAGGTCTTTGCTGTAGGCATCCGATTCGGGTGAGGTTGCAGGGATTTCGGCAAGTGATTTGTGCGCGTTTTGGATTGGTTGGCCATCCACGAACCGCCACTGATAGTCGCTGAATGAACCGAATTCGTCGCAAACATTGAGAAAAGCTTGCGCGTTAGCGATGCTCGATCGGACTTTCGCCCTATTGCGAATGATCCCCGGATTGGACATCAATTGCTGCACATCCGCGTCGCAAAACAGAGCGACAGCTTGAGGATCGAATCCTCGATAAGCCTGGCGGTATCCGTCGCGGCGGTTAAGAATCGTTGACCAGCTCAGCCCCGCTTGCGCGCCTTCAAGAATGAGCATTTCAAAGAGGTGCCGATCGTCATACGATGGGACTCCCCATTCCTCGTCATGGTAGCGCTCATATGCCTCCCCGACCGCCCAGCCGCACCGACTCATGCGCGGCCTGGCCGAGACCGCTTCTTCGGGGGCTTTTGCGCAGTCGGCGCTTTTGGTGGCGCTAATCTCGCGGCGATGTCCGACCCGATGACCACCCGAATCTCAGGCTCGTTAAAGCGGCCAGTTTCAGGGACCTTGGTGGCCGGTGGTGCGCCCAGTTTTTGAGCGACTTCGTTCGCTGCCTCAGCATAGGTGGCCTTGGAGAAGACTACTTTGCTCGCAACTGCCTTGTCTTTCGAGTTGCCGTTCGCGTCCGCTTCGTAGCCAAGTTTGCCCACCTGGTCGGCGGCAGCCTTGGCGGCACCGTTGATGTCGGTGCCGTTCTGGATGCTCACGCGAATGAGCTTCTTGCCGGCTGCGTCATTGCCCTTGATGAGCCAGTCGATAGTGGCCTGCGAGCGCTCGGGATCAATCTTGTAGTAGTACGCCCCCGAGCTCAAATCATCTGTTCCTGGAAGCGTCGCGCTCTTCATTCCTTC
>JAYROD010000486.1:0-9234 GCA_041911835.1 Fimbriimonadaceae bacterium
CATCTCGCCGCCGGGCCAGCAATATGCCCGCATCGGCAATAGCCAGCCGGCTGGTGCGACAGACGAGCGCAAGGCGAAGCAGCAGGCCGAGAAGGTCAAGGTGCAGCTCGAACAGGCGCTCAAGCAAGATGCCTCGGGGCTTGAAGGGCTCAACAAGGACGTCGAGATCAACGTCACCGACGAGGGGCTCGAGCTTCAGTTTATCGAGAAGGAGCGCGCGTTCTTCGAGGTCGGCAGCGCCGTCCTGCTTCCGGCGGCGAAGAAACTGATCGCCCGAATCGCTCCGATCCTGGCCTCGACGCACCATCCGATGATGATCGATGGCCACACCGATGCGCGTCCCTATCCGGGAACCGGGTACGACAACTGGGACCTGAGCGGCGACCGCGCCAATGCCATGCGTCGGGCGCTTAAAATCGGCGGAGTTACGGCGGCCCAGATCGTCAGCGTGCGCGCCAACGCGGACCGAAAACTTCGTCGGCCGGATGCTCCTTTCGACGCCAGCAACCGCCGCGTCACGATTCTGCTGCCGTATGACGGCGGAGAACCCGCATCTGCCGAGACTCCGAACATCAAACCCGACCTCGCTCCGAAATTGCCGCACCCATAAGGTCGTAGGATCAGGGCAGCAGTGCCCAGTAAGCCCCACTTCGACAAGGCGATCTGTTGGATTCGTCGCGACCTTCGCCTAACGGATCATGCGCCGCTTGAGGCGGCGACCCGTCTGGCCAAGCAGGTTGCGGCCGTGTTCGTATTCGACACGACCATCCTGGAGAAGCTTGAAGATCGTGGAGACAAGCGGCTTACGTTCATCCATCGGTCGCTCGAAGAGCTGGACCGGAAGTTGCGCAGATCAGGATCTCGCCTTGTCGTTCTGCACGGCGATCCGCGAGCCGAGATTCCCAGCCTGGCGAGGAAGCTGAACGCTGAGGCCGTGTTCGCAGGCAAGGATTACGAACCAATGGCGATCGAGCGGGACGCATCCGTCAGGCAAAATCTCGTCCCCGCTCAGTTCGTGACGCTCAAAGACCACGTTGTCTTCGAAGGCTTGGAGGTCGCGACCAGAGAGGGGCACCCCTACCGAGTCTATTCGCCTTACAAGAAGGCTTGGCTCGCCCAACTTCGGCCGTCGGATGCGGCGGAAGCGCGTCCGGACTATCGGAACCTCTGGCCCAGGGAGGACTTGGACCGCCTGGTGACGGAAAGCTGCTTGCCAAGTATCGAGAAACTCGGATTCGAGCGCCAAGAGCTTTGGCTCGACCCGGGTGAGGATGCTGCCCAAGTGCGACTCTCCGAGTTCGTCCGCCGACTGCCTCGCTATCGCGAGGATCGGGATTACCCGGGGATCGAGGGCACTTCGGGGCTAAGCGCACACTTCCGGTTCGGCACGCTCTCGATCCGGACTGCATTGCGAGCCGCTCTCGGGAACCCCGGCCCGGGTTCCGACAAATGGTTGAGCGAGCTCATCTGGCGCGAGTTTTACCAGATGATTCTCGACCGCTTTCCCTACGTCGTTCAACGAGCGTTTCAGCAGGAGTACGAGGGCATCGAGTGGCCAGGCGATCCCGAGCACTTCGAGGCTTGGAAAGCCGGGCAGACCGGGTTTCCGATCGTCGATGCGGCGATGCGCTGTCTTAATGCAACCGGCTGGATGCACAATCGCCTCCGGATGGTCGCAGCTTCGTTTCTGGTGAAAGACCTTTTGGTCGATTGGCGGCTGGGCGAAGCTTATTTCGCCCGGAAACTCCTTGATTTTGATCTTGCTCAAAACAATGGAGGGTGGCAATGGTGCGCCTCGACCGGCGTGGACGCCCAGCCGGCCTACAGGATATTCAATCCTGTGCTCCAATCCCGCAAATTCGACCCAGACGGCCGATTCATCCGTCAATGGTGTCCGGAATTGGCCCATCTATCCGATTCCCTCATTCATTGGCCGCACGAGGAAGGGACGCTGTTCGGCCCGGATTATCCAAAGCCGATCGTGCGACATGAGGTGCAGCGAGTTCAGGCGCTGAACCTGCTTTCGTCGGCCCGAACGGCCGCTGGTAGACTCAATTCGAACCGATGAGCCCCCGTTTTGAATCCGAACGTCTCGAAATGGTTGATTGGACATTGGACGATGCCGCAGCCGCGTATGCCATCTATGGCGATCCCGAAGTGACGGCTGGGCTCAGCGGCGATCCTGTTCCGAATGTGGCTGCGATGCGTGAACGCCTGGCCAAGATCGAGGAGAAGTACGCCGGGTTGGAGCCCTTCGGATTTTGGGCGATTCGCGTGAAACAGACTCGAGAGCTGGTCGGATCGGTCATCCTCCAACCGCTGCCTGAGCATGAGGAGATCGAGGTCGGCTGGCATTTGGGGCAAGCGTACTGGGGCTTTGGGTACGCCACGGAGGCGGGCAGAGCGACACTAGGATATGGATTTGAAGTGGCAGGCTTAAAAGAGATCTACGCGGTGGTCCGGCCATGGAACGAGCGTTCGATTGCCGTCACTCGACGCCTGGGCATGACGCCATTGGGTCGCACGAATGAGTATTACGGCAAGGAGACTGAGCTGTTCCGAATCACCGCTGAAGAATTCGGCAGAAGCAGTTCCGAATGGAAGGCCTCAAGATCATCCTGATGGCGGTTCTGGGAGCGGCCGTCTACGGAATTCTCCACGACCTTGTGACCGCCCATCTCTGTATTGAATACTTCAGCGAATTCCACCCGGATGTATTTCACACGCAAAACCCGATCCTGCTGGCCCTTGGATGGGGGGTTCTCGCCACATTTTGGGCGGGCTTCATAATTGGGCTGCCCATGGCGCTGTTCGCCCGACTAGGCATTTCCACTCCTCTGTCTTGGCGCCGGCTCTTGGTTCCGATGCTCTCGCTGCTGGGCATTATGGGGCTGTGCGCGCTTGCCGCCGGATGGTTAGGATGGAACCATCCCGACTGGATTCTCCAATTCAATCCAAGAGCGCAGCAGGTTGTCGCGGAGCGTGGACAGGCCTTTATGTCGCGGTTTGGCGCGGACCTGGCGGCGCATAATGCCAGCTATATTGTTGGATTCATCGGCGGCATCGGGCTTTGGGCCCTGACCATTTACCTCCGGTGGGGTCCTGCGAAAGCCGAGGCGGCGCGCTCATGAGAATCGTCGGGATCGATCCGGGGCTCGAGCGCATGGGTTACGGCGTCGTCGATCGGAACGGCTCGAAGTTGACTGCAGTTAAATTCGGGCTCATTCAGACCCCGAGGGTCGCGATTGCGGAGCGCCTTCATCAAATTCACCAAGAGGTGAATGCTCTCTTGGATCGAGTGCAGCCGGATGCCTTGGCGACGGAAAGGCTGCTCTTTGCAGCCAACAAGACAACAGCTATGGACGTGGCCAAGGCGTTGGGTGTGGCGCTGCTTGCCGGAGCCCAGCGAGGCCTGCCTTGGTCTGAATACACGCCTTCGGAGGTCAAGCTGGCTGTTGTCGGCAATGGCGCCGCTGACAAGAAGCAAGTCCAGTTCATGGTCACCAAACTCTTGGGGCTTGCCGAGTCGCCCAAGCCAGATGACGTGGCGGATGCCCTCGCGATCTCTATTTGCCATGCCTTTCAATTCAGGCGCCCTTAATCCGCGCTTAACATGCGCGTGGAAAATCGAGTCAGGCCCAAGGTCGGCCACGGCAAATTGAAAATCCGTTCTTCCATGCTAAAATGAGCCTTCTTGGCTGTAGGAGGCGCAAAGGTTTGGGCAACGCATACACTCCCGGTTTGACGGTCAGCGGCGACACCATCGTCCGCAGGATTCGACGCTTGCCTATTAAGGGCGAGGTGCTCGTCAAGGAGGGCGACAAGGTCCACCCGGACACGCCGGTCGCCAGGGCGATGCTCCCCGGATCGCTCCAGACCATCAAACTGAGCGAGAAACTCGGCGTCGAGCCGCGCGAGGTGACGCACTTCTTCATGTTGAAGCAGGGTGATGCGATCGAAACCGGCCAGCTCATCGCCGAAACGAAGGGCTTCCTGGGAATGGGTCGACAGAGGCTCACCTCAGATTACACGGGGACCGTCGAGACGATCTCAGAAGTGACCGGATCGGTACTCGTCCGCGAGGCCTCGATCCCAGTCCAAATCGACGCGTATGTCGAGGGCGTCGTCGCCGACATCCTGCCGGATGAAGGGGCGATCATCGAGACGCGAGGCGCGATGGTGCAAGGCATCTTCGGAGTCGGCGGGGAGCGAACCGGCACGATCCGGATCGCGGTCTCGAGTCCGGCTGAACTGCTGCAGCCGGATGCCATACAGTCGTCGGACGCCGGCAAAATTCTCGTCGGTGGGAAAGGCGTGTCGCTCGAGGCCATTCAGAAGGCATCACAGGTCGGTGCATCCGGAATTATCGCCGGCGGAATCAAGGATGTTGACCTAACGAAGTTCTTGGGCTATGACATCGGCGTCGCGATTACCGGCCAGGAACCCATCAATTTGACGCTAATGGTTACCGAGGGTTTTGGCACCCTGAACATGGCAGAACGGACGTTCAATTTGCTGAAGTCGATCGAGGGTCGCAGAGCAAGCATGAACGGAGCGACGCAAATCCGCGCGGGAGTGATCCGGCCGGAGATCATCGCTCCGATGGAATCGGCAGGGGGCGCGCCTCCCGCCGCTTCCGGCGGCAACGAGCTCGGCCAAGGAACGCCGATTCGAATAATCCGCGAGCCTTACTTTGGAAGGCTCGGGACGGTGACGGAGCTTCCAGCTCAACTCGTCGAAGTCGAATCCGGAACGGAGGTCCGGGTGCTCAAAGCCAAGCTGGACAGCGGTGAGGAAGTCTGCGTTCCACGAGCGAACGTAGAGATCATCGCAACATGAAGGTACTGGTAGTCGACGACGAACCCACCATCTTAGAAACCATCGAAATCAAACTCCGCAAGGAGGGGCATAGTGTCTTCACGGCTGTTACCGCCGAAGAAGGCATGAAGCTTTTTCGGCAAGTGAAGCCCGACATTTGCTTGCTCGACGTGATGCTTCCCAACCGTTCCGGGTTCGACTTGTGCAGGGCCATACGCAAGGATTCGGACGTGCCGATCATCTTCTTGACCGCGCGCGGCAGCGACAGCGATCGCGTCGCCGGCTTCGAATTGGGCGCCGACGACTACATCGTCAAGCCCTTTAACCTGAGTGAAGTGGCTGCAAGAGTCAGGGCCGTTCTCAGACGTTCGATGGCCGACTCCGAAGCCGAACCCGTCGAGTGTGGCGGCCTAAGGATCGATCCACGCACGCATGAAGCTTGGGTTGAGGATCGCCTGGTCGATCTGAGTCCGCGTGAATTCAGTCTGCTCCATTTCTTTGCCCGTCACCCCGGGCAGGTCTTCACGCGGGAGGCGCTCATCGACCGGGTCTGGGGAGCCGAGGCATTCGTCGATCCGCGGACGGTAGACGTGCATGTAAGATGGCTCAGGCAGCACATCGAGCAGGACCCGTCGAACCCCAATCGTATCCTGACGATCCGTGGAGTTGGCTACAAACTCGCGAGCTAGAGATTCTTCAAAGCGAGCCGGAGCGCCCGATAATCGATTCGTCTTCCCAGCTTCCCCGCATAACTTGGATTGAGAGAGTCGATGTTGGCTCCGCTGCTGTTGACGAGCGTCCGGATCGAGCTCACGGAGACCATGCTTCCACGCAACGTCAGTCCCGCAGCGATGGATCCAGCTACGATGGGAGTCGCGAACGATGTGCCCGACCAGATGCCGAGCGTTCCATCCCACCAGAAGCTCTTGATACCGGTCGACGGGGCGCAGGAATCGGCGGCGCTGTTCCAGTTGCTGAAGGAGGCCTTGTGATCCGTCGGATCGACTCCGGCGGTACAGACGACTTTCGAGTAGACCGATGGCTCGATCGCCAGATTGGAGTCATTGTTGCCAATTGCCGCGACAAGGAGCACATTGTTCGATTCCGTCCAGTCGACGACGTCGCGCAGTGCCGCGATCTGTTGTGTCGACCCCAAACTTAGGTTGATGAGGTTCGCCCCCGAGGTCACGGCGAAAGCGATACCTTTGATCAGCCGCCAGCTCGTCGAGTGGCCGAATCGATCAGCAACCTTGGCAATGATCAGCTCGCTGATCGGAGAAAGCTGCGTGATCAGTCCGGCGACCATCGTGCCGTGGCCCACTCCGGCTTCCGCCGAGCTGTCGCCGGTATCGAAGAGATACGGCAAGTCGTATGCTGGACGGTCCGGCTCAACGACGTTCAAAGAAGCGATGACGCGGTTCCAGAGAATCGGCTGGTAGGGCGAGAGGCCGGTATCGAGAACGGCGACCCGCGCCCTGAACTTCGACCATCTGGTCTTCGGCCAATCGAAGTGGATGTGGCCCATCCAGGCTGAATTCTCTCCATAAAGCGTGTTGAGGTCGCCCACGACGGCGATCGTCGAGCCTTTGCCGCCGCTCGAATTCTCCGGCATGTCCGCCTCGTGGTCGTCGTCGGCCCAAACGACATCGGGGTCGCCGGCCATCTGGCTCATGACGGACGCCGTGGTCTGAGGCGGTGCCACGTTGAATAGCACGAAGGGAGCCGGAGTCGTCAGGTCCCTCAGCTCGATCTGGTATCGAGCCGCTACTACTCCGGGGTCGGCACCCGGCGCCAACCGCGTCACGAGGAGCGCGTCGCCCCGAGCCCCGCAAACGATGAATAGAGCGAGAAGCCCAAGTAAGAATTTCATGCGCCTTGTCCTTTCAACTTACGATAGCCACCGTAAAAAACAAACGAACCCCAAAAAAAAGGATGGGGATTCACCGCGCGTATGCTGGCTCGCGCGGAACCCAGAGAGCTCAAAACGTTCTCTCCCGATTCCATAGCCCGATAAAACTGGTCAAAACCCAGCGCCGCGCTTCGGTCGTCGAGCAACCACTGCGTCGCGATCACTCCTTCGGCAGATCGGGCTAAAAAGCTGCGGACGAGACCATCAGGTTCGAGCCTACTCTTCAATGAAAGCGTACCAGTCTCACAGGCCGAAAGCACTACAAGCCCGAAAGTTGCGCCACACTGGGCAAGCTCGGCTGCCAGTATCTTTCCGTCATCGAACTCGAGGCTCGAGAACATGGGGTTTCCCTTTGGGATCCTGGCATGAGTCGCAACGTGAAGCAGGTCGATGTGCCTCCGTCGTACGCTTTCACGAGCCTCCCAGGCGGATCTGCAAACCTCGGCTGTGGGATATCGGTTGAGAATCGCGGCGACCTCCTGAGGAATATGAGGCAGGTCCGGCGCATCGTGATACCAAATGACGACGCGCTGGGGCTTCCGAAGACACAGTCGCCCTGAGTTTGGGTCGAGGTTGGGTGTGAGCAGCACAGTCGGTTCTTGGCTCGCCAACAGTTGCCATGGAACGCTCCAGCCGATCCCGTCCGGTGACAGCACTGCCCCTCCACTTCCACCGTACCAAGGGTCGAGAAGCGCTCCGCGCAGTTCCCTGATGGCCGCTT
Organism: Fimbriimonadaceae bacterium; assembly: GCA_041911835.1. Classification (GTDB taxonomy): domain Bacteria; phylum Armatimonadota; class Fimbriimonadia; order Fimbriimonadales; family Fimbriimonadaceae; genus JAYROD01. Next base: position 7,449 of record JAYROD010000486.1, read on the forward strand.
CCGCGCACTCTGCTTCCGCGCTCGTGTCCGTCAAGGGCGCGAATAGCTCGAATTGGAGCCGGCGAAGCGATCGCTTGAGCCCGAGCGCGCTCAGCCCAAGCCGAACGGCCCGAGAATCGCTAAGCACGAAGAGCTCATCGGAGCATTCCACCATCGTCGGCACTAAAGCGTTGTAAGGCAAGCCGCTTCCCACGCCGATTTCGCGAAGCTGCAGCGAAGCTTCGGTCCACCGGCGTCGAAGTGAGGCCAACTTCTGCTCGTTAACGGCCGCTCTACGCAAGGGTCCACCGCTCTCACCGCGCCCCAGAGCAGCCTCGACCTCGCCGCGTAGGGCGTCGAGACGAGCGGTCTGTTCGGCCGTGAGCACCCCTCGAGCTGACTCGAGTTCGTCGATCAGCGCCGCCGATCTGAGCTGGACAACCACCCCAAAGGCTTCCTCAACATGCGCGGCGGTGCCGCGACGCAGGAGGTGCGAAAGATAGTCGGAAATGGCTTCCTGCTTGTCTTGAAGGTAGCTCGAGCGGGCAAGCGTCGATCGGATGAGTAGTCGCGATTCCGCGATAGCCCGCGTCATCGCGCGCCAGTGAGCCGGCTTCTGCGCGGATGGAACGCCTGCGGCACGAAGGGCGTGGACTTTCCACTCAAGCCCGACAAGTCCCAACTTTCGGATCTGCGCCAACAATCTGGAGAGCGATTTCGATCGGTCAATCCACTCTGCCTCTCGAAGCTCGACTTCCAGCAGCCTCGAGCGAACGTTCAGCGCGGGGGAACCGGCCGCTGCGAGACTCCTGAGTGCGGGTGAAAGCCGGTTGGCTGCCGCGGTCTTTCTTCCGACTTGGACCAGCGCTTGAGCCTCATCCACCTGCGACGCGGACTGCCAAATAACATTGCCCGCGCGTGCATAAAGTCGCTGAGCGCGTCGAAATCCTCGCAGCGCCTCGGGCCAGCGGCCGTCGCCGGCCCGAGCCAGCGCCAAGCCATAAGTGCAGTTGGCGTAATTGAGGGGCGTGTGCCGGATCGATCGCTGAGCGAGCGCCGTTTGAAAGGCGTCTTCCGCTTCGGTAAAGAGATTGAGAGCCAGATGGGCGTCCCCGAGAAACTCGAGCAGCCGAATTCGATCCGTTTCGGCTTCGGGCCCCATCCGCTCCCCGATCTCGGTGAGAGCGGCGAGCGCTTCATCGGCGCGGCCCCGCAAAATCGCTTCGTGTGCGAGATTGATGCCGCAAAGGTCGGCCGAGTACTGCTGGTTGATTTCGTAGAACGCCTGCTGAGCCTCCAACGCCAACTCGCGCGACGTTTGCGGATGCCCACCGTAAAGCTCGGCCGTGGAGAGCCCTAATTGGACGGCCGCCCGTTCCCCACCGTTGAGGTCGGGCATGGCACCCCGATACCACCGGATGGCTTCGCCGTACCTGTCGGACCAAAGAGCGGCGTTCCCCATGTTGAGCTCAACTCGCGCCGCGAGATCGGGTCGTCTTCGTCGCCTCAATCCTCGACTCAGTTTCTTGCCGAGCGCGAGCGCGTCGTCAACACGCCCAGCTCGGGCTAAGCTGTCGACAGCCCCGACCTGAAAAGCCAGCCGGTCGATCGGATCGGTGGCGGCGCGTCCGGCTGTTTGGAAGCTCTCGGCGCTCTCTTTCCATCGGCCTGCGAGTCTCTGGGAGACCCCCAAAAGTCGGTAAGCCCATGCCGGATCGCCTCCGCCGCGGATGAGGTCGGGAGCGAGCCGCGCCAGCGCCGCAGCCCGGCGGGCATCTGCGCCAAGTAATTCTGCGGCGCGGAGGAA
>JAYROD010000487.1:0-9172 GCA_041911835.1 Fimbriimonadaceae bacterium
AGGATATCCAAGTCGGAAGGTCGTGGTGGAATAGCGCCAACGGCTTGCCGCATATGAATCCTTCAAAGCCGGGTTACACAGCCACTGCATGCAAGTCCGGCGACACGGCAAACGCCGCCTCAGTCTTCGCTCTGACCTCATCCAACGCGACATCGGACGCCATTTCGATCAACGTCAATCCCTTTCCCCTATCTACAGAAAACACACACAGGTCGGTGATGATCAAGTCTACGCAAGCCTTTCCGGTCAAAGGCAACGTGCATTCATTCAAAATCTTGGATTCGCCGGCTTTGTTGGTGTGCTCCATTACGACGACCACACGCTTCACCCCAGCGACTAAGTCCATAGCGCCGCCCATGCCCTTCACCATCTTTCCGGGAATCATCCAATTGGCCAGATCGCCCTTCTCGCTGACCTCCATAGCCCCTAGGATGGAAAGATCGATGTGCCCGCCGCGAATCATCGCAAAGCTATCCGCGGAAGAGAAATACGACGTACCGGGAATGCCGGTAACGGTCTGCTTGCCGGCATTGACGAGGTCGGGATCCTCTTCGCCTTCATAGGGGAATGGCCCCATGCCGAGCATGCCGTTCTCGCTCTGCATGACCACGTCCATGCCATCGGGAATGTAATTGGCAACCAAGGTCGGGATGCCAATTCCTAAGTTGACGTAGTAGCCGTCCCGAAGCTCTTGGGCGGCTCGCTGGGCGAGTTGTTCGCGGGTTAGTGGCATGACCCTATTATGTCGCGATCGAGGGTAAACAATTGAAAATGGCCGGGGCCTGGTGGCTCCGGCCATTTCCTTCTCTTGAAGAGCCAATCAGCCGCCGTGGTTGCTGATCCAGGCCAGCCCGCGCTTAATTTCAGACATCGCGGCATCCGTCAATTGCACCGCCTGCGCACGGTATCCGCCGTAGTCATGATCGGCGCTTTGCAGCAGCGCCTTGGCCTTTTCCAGCAACTGCCCGGCTTCAATCATCTTTTGATTGCTAGCCTGGATCTGTGCCTGGGAATATCGGCTCGGGTTCTGTTCCTGTTCTGGCTTGATCCCGGCCATCTGCTGCTGGGCGCTCGGTGTGGGTGCGTTCCCGTGCTGTCGATCCCATCGGAGCCCCATGCGGATATCCTGGATCGTCAGCTTGTCGAGTTCCATCGCCATGTGGCGATGTCCGTCATAGATGGGAAGCGCCTGCTTCAGCGACTTATGGGCCTCCGTGCAAAGTTTGGCCGCTTGCTTCATCAGCACATCGCTCTTGTCGTTTTGGTTTCCGCCACGAACTCCCTTACCAGGTCGACCTACCTGATTTGGGGGTGTTGCCTGCCGCCCGGGCTTGCCTTGAGCGACCGCTGCGGAATTGATTGCGAGGACCAGCACGATGCCGATCGCCATGGACAAAATTGCTACACTTTTCCGATTTTCCATCTCAATCACCTTATGGTTGAATCCAGATTGGCTGGCCAGCCTTCTGGAGGGTGATGACTGAAGAAGACCGAAAAAGTTCAGTGAGCTATTCGCGTGGGCGGGTGGTCAGCCTTTCGATGCGCTTCTCATAGTTACTGCCTTGGATAATTCGGTCGACATAAATAGCTGGTGTATCGATGCAATCGGGGTCGAGTTCGCCGACTTCCACCAACTCTTCGACCTCTGCGACACACGCTCGTCCAGCCGTCGCCATCATCGGGTTGAAATTCCTTGCGGTCATTCGATAAAGCAGATTTCCAGCTTTGTCGCCCTTCCAAGCCTTGACAATGCTGAGGTCCGCCGTCAAGCCGGTCTCCATGACATACCAATCGTCGCCAAATTGGCGGGTTTCCTTGCCTTCGGCAATCATCGTCCCATACCCCGTTCGTGTGTAAAACGCCGGAATACCCGCGCCTCCAGCGCGAATCCGCTCGGCAAGCGTGCCTTGAGGGTTGAACTCCAGCTCGAGTTCACCGCTGAGAAATTGACGTTCGAACTCGGCGTTTTCGCCCACGTAGGAGCTGAGCATCTTCTTGATCTGGCGCGTCTGGAGCAGCAGCCCCATGCCAAAGTCGTCCACCCCGCAGTTATTGCTGACAACCGTCAGATCCTTCACGCCGGATTCCCGAAGCGCGATGATCAAGTTCTCCGCGATACCGCATAGGCCGAAGCCGCCGGACATAACCGTCATGCCGTCGAAGAGAAGCCCATCGAGGGCTGATTTTGCGTCGGGATAGACCTTGTTCATCAAGGTCTATTCTACTTGCTTGGGCCTCATAGGGAGGCGAAAAAATAGGGGGTGAAAGGCACCCCCCGTATCATAGCAACGCAAGTTTCTCCTTTCGATCGCAGTGCGTACTTAGAACGACTGGACTTTTGATGGAAATGTTTGTGGTGGAGGGCGCAATTGGGGCCAAATCGACGCGTTCTCAGCCCTTTTCCGGTAATTTTACGGGGAGCAGAACGTCGGCGAGCTTGTGGGTGAGCGTCCCGTTGGTGACGACGGCGTCGCATTGAGCTTCCTTGCCGGAGGCGAGCAGCGCCTTGTCTTTATGCCCAGCATGGGCGATCACGTAGGTGCCCTGAGCCCTGAGTCCGGCCACGAGGGGGACCAGGTCGTTGACGGTCGAACTGAGGTTAACGATAGCCGCTTCCGCTTTCTGGACTTCCTTTTGGGGTCTGGAGATAACCACAGGCTCATGGCCGAGCGCCTTGAGGGAGTTGCTGAGCCGTACGCTCCATAGAAGGTTGTCTTCGAAGACCAAGACTTTCACAGGCTCAGGATACGCCGGGCTAACGTGGTCTTGCTGGTACCTTATGGGGCGATGGCGATTCGGCCCATGGAATGGACAGGTGATTCCCTCCGCATGCTCGATCAGCGGCGGCTTCCCCATGAGGAGAGTTGGCTGGTTCTCGGATCGTCCCGTGAGGTCGCTGAAGCCATCCGGGAGATGGCGGTTCGGGGAGCCCCAGCTATCGGCATAGCCGCTGCATACGGAATCGTTCTCGCCTCACTGCACAATGAAGTGATGGAGGAGGCTTACGACGTCTTGAGGGCGTCGCGGCCCACAGCGGTCAATCTTTTTTGGGCTCTTGATCGACTGAAATCGTTGCCCGATCAGGGGCCAGATGCGTTGCTCCAAGAAGCATTAACCATCGAGCGTGAGGATCTCGCAACTAACCAAGCGATCGGGCGTTTTGGCGCTGGGCTGATCCCCCAGGGCGCGCGGATTCTGACGATCTGCAACACCGGTAGCTTGGCCACGTCCGGCCACGGGACGGCGCTGGGAATGATTCGGACAGCCCATAGCGATGGCAAAGGGATCTTCGTCTATTCGGCCGAGACGCGACCGCGTCAACAAGGGCTGCGATTGACGGCTTGGGAACTCCTTCAAGATGGGATCCCGTTCGCTTCGATTGCGGACAGCGCGGCGGGCGCCTTGATGCGGGCCGGCAAGATCGATCTTGTAGTCGCCGGCGCCGATCGAATCGCTGCCAACGGTGACGCGGCGAACAAGATCGGTACCTACACTTTCGCCGTGCTCGCCCATTATCATGGGCTTCCGTTTTTCATCGCCGCTCCAACGTCGACCATCGACTTCGCGATCGCGACTGGCAGTGAAATCATCATCGAGGAAAGGAGCGCTGCAGAACTGACTGAAATCGAAGGAATCGCTGTCGCCCCTCGAGGAACTCCCGTATACAACCCAGCGTTCGACGTGACCCCCGGTGAACTGATCACCGCGATCGTGACGGACGAGGGCGTGTTTCGACCGCCCTACGAATTCAAGAGATGAACGCCTTAGACATCATCGCGAAAAAGCGCGACGGCAAGAAGCTGACGGCCGGCGAGATTGGCGAATTCGTTAGCGGGAGCGTTCGTGGTGACATCAAGGACTATCAGGTTGCCGCGTGGCTCATGGCGTGTTACCTGAGGGGCCTCGATCAGGAAGAGACCACGGCGCTGACCTTCGCTATGGCGCAAAGCGGTGAGCGCCTCGATCTGAGTGGTCTGCCTAAACCCTGGGTCGATAAGCACAGTACTGGCGGCGTCGGCGACAAGACTTCGCTTGTCGTGCTTCCCCTGCTGTCGTCTGCGGGCCTCACCGTCGTGAAAATGAGCGGAAGAGGGCTCGGTCCGACGGGCGGAACCATCGATAAGCTTTCCTCCATCCCCGGATTTCGATTCGACCTGACGCCTAATGAGCTCATCCAACAAGCTCGTTCGGTTGGGATCGCGCTGACTGGACAAACGCCCGATCTCGCTCCGGCTGATCGCATCTTTTATGCACTCCGAGATACGACCGCCACCGTCGACTGCATTCCGCTCATCGTGTCGAGCATTCTGAGCAAGAAGATCGCAGGCGGAGCCGACATCATTACCTTAGATGTCAAGTGCGGTTCCGGAGCTTTTATGCACTCCTTGAGTCGAGCCAAAGAGCTGGCTGCGGCGCTCAAGAGCACCGCGCTTGCCTGCGGACTGAAACTGGAGCTCGAGATCACCGACATGAGTCAGCCATTAGGGCGCTGTGTGGGAAATGCCCTCGAAGTCGATGAGGCGATTGAAGTGCTCAAAGGTCAGGAACAAGGCCGGTTTCGTGAGCTTTGCATCGGGCTGGCGGCGGTTGCATTTCAGTCGGCTGGATTGGCTGGGTCGAAAGAAGAAGGCTACGCCAGAGCGACGCACCTGCTTGATTCCGGCGCCGCCCTCGAAAAAGCTCGGCTCTGGTTCAAGGCTCAGGGTGCGCCGGACGCTCTGATAGACAACCCTTGGAGTGTGTTGCCGTTGGCGCCCGTTCAATTCGAACAGCGCTACGATGGGCCGCCGGCCTGGGTCGCGCAGTGGGACGCTGCGGCGGTCGGGAAAGTGGCCATGGAACTAGGCGCTGGGCGGCACAGGAAAGAGGACAAGATCGATCCCAGCGTCGGAATCGAGTCGTTTTTGACGGTTGGAGGAAAGGTCGAGGACGGGGACAAGCTGTTCACGGTTCATAGCCCGACAGCGGCGCAAAGCGAAGCGGCGGCGGCAGAGTTGATGCAGGCGCTACGATTTAGCTCAGAGCGGGTGGATCGAGTGCCGCTGTTTCTGTCCTAGTAGGATAGATTGCCCAGCAGCCTTATCAGCAGGTCAGTCGGCAATCCAATCACATTGTCGAGGGGCCCATCGATGCTTTGGACGAAGTGGGCTGCCCCGCCCTGAATCGCATAAGCGCCGGCCTTGTCCATCGGCTCGCCTGAAGAGACGTAAGCCTCGATCTCCTCTTGCTCCAATGGACGAAATCTGACACGCGTCGTTTCGCTCCCCACTTGCTCACCTTCTGGTGAAACAATAGCAAGAGCCGTAATCACAATGTGTTCTCGGCCGCTCAGAGCCGCGAGCATTCTCTTGGCGTGTTCGATATCGGATGGTTTGGCCAACTGAAGGTGTTCGCCACGCGCTGCGATCGCGACGACCGTGTCGCCTCCGATGACGATGCTGTTCGGGTTACTGCCAAAGACCTCGCGAGCTTTGTGGAGCGCCAACAGCTCGGCAGTTTGCCATGGGTCTGCCGTGCTCAGGGCCTCTTCATCGATTCCGGGGTCGACGACCTCGAAATGGGCAACCACTCGCTTCAGAAGTTCATGACGCCGCGGTGACGCGCTCGCCAAGATCACCGGGTGGTGGAGCCTCACGGTGATGAGTGTAGCCCGAAGCCAGCGGAGGCGTTTCAGCTACAATAGAGCTTGGCGAAGCCGCCAGAGGACACCCAGTTGCGAGTACCATTCCTTGACCTCAAAGCTCAGTACAGCGAACTGAGTGACCAGATCGATTCCACTCTGCACGAGATTGTATCGACGGGCGCCTACGTCTTGGGCAAGCACAACAAGGGCTTGGAGGAAGAGGTCGCGGCCCTTCACGGAGTCAAGCATGCGATCGCCGTCAACAGCGGCACCGACGCATTGAGAATCATGATGCAGGCTTGTGGGATCGGGCCGGGTGACGAGATCATCACGACTGCCTTCACATTTGTGGCCAGCGTGGAGACCATCGTCCAGATCGGTGCAATTCCGGTTCTGGTCGATATCGATCCTCAAACGTTCAATATCGACCCTCAGAAGATCGAAGCGGCTATCACACCTCGGACGAAAGCGATCATGCCGGTCCACCTCTTCGGCCAACTCGCGGACGTCGATGCGATTGGCGCCATCGCCAGCCGCCATGGACTCATGGTTCTCGAAGATGCCGCACAGGCAATTGGAAACAGCCACAACGGCGTGTTCGCCGGTAATTTCGGGCGGGCCGCCGGCATCAGCTTTTATGTAACCAAGAATCTCGGCGCTGCAGGCGACGGGGGCATTATTCTCACCAATGACGCTGAGGTGGACGAAGCCTCGCGATCATATCGCGTCCATGGGATGGGGCGTGAAAGATATTATTACGACCACATCGGCTATACGAGCCGCATGGCGGAAATTCAAGCCGCGTTTCTTCGCATTAAGCTGACGAAGCTAAAGGAATGGAATGAGCGCCGATCTGAGCTTGCTTCCATTTACGACGCTGCGTTAGAGGGCGTCAAGAAACCTTTGACCTCGCCAAGGAACAACAATACTTGGCATCAGTACACGGTGAGGTCGAACCGCCGCGACGAGCTCCAAGCTTTTCTCAAGGAGCGCGAGATCGATTCGATGGTCTACTATCCGGTCCCGCTCCATTACCATGAGCCATACAAGCAGTACGGAGCGGGCAAGGGAAGCCTGCCTGAGACGGAAAGAGCCTGCCTCGAGGTACTTAGCCTCCCGATCCATCAACACCTTACTGACGAACAGGTCAAGTTCGTAGCCGATTGCGTGCGTGATTTCAGTTGCAGCGCAGTCGGCGTGTAGGGCAAGAAGGCGGCCCACCAAGTGTCCCTCAGGATCGAATCCTTCGACGACCTCTCGCTGCTGGATGACCGATCCCGATGGGGAGAGCTCTTCGGCGCCAGCGGGACCGCGACGCCGTTTCAAAGCGCTTCATGGCAGAGTTCATGGTGGGCGACGCTGGGGCGACGAAAGAAGCCATTGACGGCCGCCATTCTTGAGGGCGACGATCTCATAGCGGTGATGCCACTGGCCGTCACCGATGGACCTTGGAGGACCATCCGGTTTGCCTGCACTGGTGTATCCGACTACCTTTGGCCGTTGGTCCGAACCGGCTATGAGGTTTCTGCTAACCGGATGTTCGGCGAATGGCTCGGGGAACAGCACGCGGATTTGATCGATCTCCATCAAGTGCGAGAGGGACACCCACTGCTTCCTTTCCTTTCGAATGCCGAGTTCGTTCAGCAAGCGGAGTGCTGTGTGCTTGACTTGCCCGATTCCTATGAGCGATATGTCGAAGGGCTGAGCAAGAGCCTCCGATACGACGTTCGGAGCCTGGGCAGAGGGAAGTTTGCCTCCGGTGAAGCATCGCTTCGCCCAATCACTCGGCAAGAAGACGTCATTCCAGCGCTTGGTGCGTTCTTCCGGCTACACGCTCAAAGGTGGAAAAAAAGAGGGCTTCCCGGAGCGTTTGCTTTTTCGAGCACCCAAGCGCTTCACGAAAAGTTTGCTCCGCAAGCGCTGGAGGCAGGAATTCTCAAGTTCACCTTGCTGGAAGCACGGGGGGAGCCGGTAGGCGCCATCTACGCCTTGTCGAGCAGCTCCACTTATTTCTTTTACCAATCCGGATTCGATCCCGAGCATAAGGCACTCAATCCTGGCACGGTTCTTGTGGCGCACACGATTCGGCAGGCCATCGATGAAGGAGCCTCTACATTCGACTTCTTGCGCGGAGCGGAGGCCTACAAGCTCCGATGGAAGCCCCAGAACACCTATAAGAACGTGCGAGCGTTCTTCGCCGTCTCGGGAGCTCGTGGGAAGTTGGGACGCTCGTGGAATCGAATGGCATCGAAAATCGAGGGCAAAGTGCGGGGTAGGTTGGAAGGAAAAGGCTTGTTGGGATAACGCCGAGCGAACTTTCGAACGTATGTTCATAAGAATCATCCAGAGGAACAAACCGTGATTCGTGCCCTGCTTCAAACCGCCATATTGACGCTTCTCTTCGTGGGAGGGTGCGGATCAAAGCGAGTGGTTGAGCTGAACGCTCAGGCATTCAGCACCAAGCCCACCGTCGAAACCAAGCGGGTACTGCTGGTCATCAACAAGGCGAGCGACCAGAGCCAGATCATCGGCGAGTACTACATGAAGCGTCGAGGAATCCCTTCATCCAACGTGGTCTATTTGGACTGCAGCCGATCAGACAACATTTCGACAGACGAATACCTCTATGGAATTCAGAAGCCGATTCAAGAGGCTATTCGGAGGTGCCCGAACATCATCGACTTCATTGTGTTGACCAAGGGAGTCCCGATTCGGCTGAGGGATGATGATGGCTACTCTGTGGACGGCCATTTGGTTGCCATGAACCTCAAGATGACGCCGATCGAGAAGCTGGACGAAGCGTCGATCCGGCAATCGATCAATCCGTTCTTTGGGAAGAACGAGCGCTTTTCGAGCAAGAAATTCAACATGTATCTCGTCACGAGGCTGGATGGATATGACGTCGAGCAGTGCAAGCGGCTAGTCGAGAATTCCATGAACGCCAAGTGGCAGGATGGCCTGTTCTTCTTTGATGCTGCGCCGGAAAAGAAGTCGGGCGGCTATCTGGAGATGCAACAGTCGCTCTACCGGGCCAACGAAGTTCTGAAGGCTAAGGGATTCACGACGGCACTGGACGAAAAGGATGAATTCGTTCTCCCCAAGGAGGCCCTCGAGGGGTATTCAAGCTGGGGCAGCAACGACGGTCATTTCAACCTAGACGCTTATCGAAAGCTGCAGTTCAAGCCCGGCGCCCTCGCGGAGACCTTCGTCAGCACGAGCGGACGGACGTTCAGCCGAACGTCCGGCGGGCAAAGCATGATCGCTGACCTGATCGAGGACGGCGTGACGGGATGCAAGGGGTACGTGAGCGAGCCATTCACATTCGCATTGGCGAAGCCGGACATTTTGTTCGATCGGTACACCAGCGGATTTAATTTGGCCGAGAGCTTCTACATGGCGTCGGTGGTGGTCAACTGGAAGGATATCGTCATCGGCGATCCGCTCTGCAGTCCTTTCGACAAGCGCCAAGCGATCACGTCGAACTAGTCCTTCTTCTTGAGCAGCGCCAGCAAAACTGGTGCGCCCAGTACGGCGGTAACCGCGCCGAGA